>JAUIKB010000183.1 GCA_030430975.1 Polyangia bacterium | reverse complement strand
AGCTCAGCGCCTAGGGTCACCAGTACGGGTCCGGCCGCCAGCCAGGCTCGGGGCCCCGCTGCGGCCTCCACCGTCCAGTCGGCGGTGGACGCTTCGACGGCGCCCACATCGGCGGTTGCCGAATAGGCTACCCGTCGCACGCCCGCACCGGCATCCACGCCGAGACCCGCCGGGTCAGTGACGGGGTTGAACGTCAGCACCAGCCCGCCGTGAGCGCCTTGGCTCGACGCGCCGACGGACCCGTTTTCCGAGTCTCGCGTCGGTGTGAATCCGAGCTGAAGCCGCACGAGCGCGCCAACGTGCGCATGGAAGAAATAGCCAGCCCAGATCTCCGGGCCGACGCTGAGCATGTCGTTGGACAGTCCCGCGCCGCCCGCGACACCCAATTGAAGCACGCTAGGGCTCGGCTTCGGCGCGGGCAGATCGATCGAGTCGACAACGGCCGTCATGACCTCCGTGGGCGGTTTCAGTTTGGGCTTCGGAGCATCGGAGATCACGAGCTCGGCCCAGGTTGCACGCAACAGCTCGTCCGCCGAAGACGAGACGGCCAGCGCGCGCGCGTCCGGAGGCATGCCTGCCAGACTCATCGTGCGCTCGACGCGCTTGTCCGTAATCGCGTCACCGATTCGTACGGTCGCGGTGACCTTGCCGTCAGCCGGTCGATCGACGACCAGCAGCACTTGGGCGATCGGCGTTCGGCTTCCCGCGGAGCCGACGCACAGATCGATCCCGCGGTTCTCTAGTTGTGTGCGGAGATGATCCCGCAAGGCATCGGCAACGACTTGGTCCGGGGGCTTGACGCGTGCCGTGAGTACCACGACCGGCCGCCGGGATGGCGCGCACGCGTCGGCTGCTCGCGTGCCGCGTGCCATCGTCATCAACGCGAGCGCCGCGAAGGCAGCGACAGCGATAGTCACAGCAGACGTTCGTCGGATCATCGAGGCTTGCAGAGTCCGCGTACGGCGGCCGTGTGCGGGCTTTTCGCATGAGCCTTCAAGAACGCCTTACGCGCTTTCTCGCAGCGCGACATGTCCCCGAGCTTCGACAGCGCTCGGACCCGACCCGCGGCTGCGTCCTCGACGAAGAAGCCGCCCTTACCCGATGCCAGTGCCGCATCGAAAGCGCGCAGAGCGCCGCGAGCGTCGCCCAATTGATCCAGCCGGATACGCGCCAGTTCGAACGCTGCCAGACCAGCGCGAGCGTCGCTGGGGTGTTCTCGACGCAGACGTTCGTACGCGTCGGCTGCTGCGGCCGGGTCGCCCGATCGCCTGTGGCGCTGCGCGGCCGCGAGTAGCTCCGCCGGCTTCGAAGCGTTCGCGCTTGGAGCCGGTACCGGTACGGCCGGCACCGTGGCGCTCGGCGCGCTAGGTGCGGTCGCGACCGTCGCGGGGCCCGGCGTCTTTTGCACCGGTACGTCGTCGGATAGCTTCGCGTTGGTCCAGGTTTGGCCGGACCCGAGTGCGGCGAGGTGCTGCCCGCCGTCCGCGGAGCGCACGTCTACGCGTCCCGCCTCTACCGCGACGCGCAGTGAGGGACCGCTGTCCGGTCTCATTTCAAGTTCGACTTCAAGGTGTCCGGCATCGGTCAACATTTCAGCCGGTCCCGCCGCAACGACGACCTGCCGCCCAGCCACGGCCGGCACCCGCACGTTGATTCGACCGCGCTCCAGGCGGAGCTGGATGTCTTTTGTGCCGGCGTGGTCGACCCGCACTTGCGTAGCCGGCGCGAGATCGACCTGACTTCCGTCAGCGAACCGATGGGTCTTGCCCGAGATCCCCGTAGCCAGCCACACGTCGCTACGCTTGCTAGCTGGCTCGGCACGCGCGAGCGCCGATTCGGGCTGTGTGCTCCACGGCTGCGCGACCAGTATCGCGACACAGCCGATCAGAAGGGCGGCCACCGCGACGAGCCACCAGCGCGACCTGTGCGACGCCGCAGGTTTGCCGGACCGGATGCCCGACCACATCCGCTCGATGCGGGCGTCCGACAGCCGTGGTTCGACGTAGTCTGCCGGGCGCCTTTTCGAAACCGCTTTCATCGCTGGTTCTCCTCAGGTGTGCGGAGTAGACGCATCCGACGCTCGGCGCGCGCGAGTTTGCGCTTAACGGTGGCTGGCGACCAACCCGTGCGGTCCGACACCTCGGCGATCGTGAGCTGCTCGACGCGTCGCAGCACTAGGACAACACGCTGCGCGGCGGGAAGGCTTTGCAGTACCCGATAGACGGCGGTCAGCTCGGCGACGACGTCGGGTGGGGCCGACGTCGCAACCAGTGTCTCAACGTGAATCGGTTGCAGTCGCAGAATGCCCAGCCGAGCTAGCATACGCCGCCTGCGGATCGTGTCGATACAAGTGCGGGTGACGATTCGGCCGAGCCAGCTCCCGAAGGCTTTGCCGTCGTTCAGTCTGTCCAGCGTTGCGAATGCGGCGACGAAGCTGTCCTGCACCACATCCTCAAGGTCGCTGTCAGACCCCAGCAGCCGGTAGGAAGTCGCTGCCGCCATCCGAACATAGCGCCGATACAGCTCGGCTTGGGCCGTCTCGTCGCCCCGGACGGCGCTATCGACGAGTTCAGCGTCGGACGCGCGTGGCGGCAGTTTGATGACGTTGTGAACCATTTCCGGGATTCCAGAGCATAGCGGCGCGTGACGCTAAAAAGAGAGTCGGGCGTCCGCGCGATTTTGGCTCGGATTTGTTGAGCGGTTAGCGATCGGTGTGGTTGGCCCCGCGCCTACATCGTCGCTTAGGTAGGTAGACGTGTTCATGCTTCGATGTCGCCACCCTCGGGTTCGCATCGAGGGGACGACAGACTGTTTCGTTGTTCGATCGAGGGACGTACGGCAAGATCGAGCAATGGCGGGTGCGATCGGGAAGTGGGCGGCAGCATGCAGCGTGGTGACCACGCTGGGGTGCTCGCTGATCGGAGACGGCGACGAGGCGGAATTCGAGCGTTCCTCCGCGGGGGGCGCGGGCGCTACCGCCGGGACATCGGGAGCGTCTCAAGGTGGTACCACGGCGCAAGGCGGTACGACGTCGTCGGGCGGCAGCTCGGCCGAGGGCGGCACAACGGCGCAGGGCGGTACGGCCGCGCAGGGCGGTACGACGGCGCAGGGCGGTACGACGGCGCAGGGCGGTACGACGGCGCAAGGCGGTACGACGGCGCAAGGCGGGTCAGGTGGTTCGCCCCCGCCCCCGCCTCCACCGCTCGAGGGATGCGAAGCGACGCCATGCGCGGCATCCAATCAGTATTGCGACGCTGCCGACAAGCAATGCAAATGCATGCCGGGTTATTCTCAGTCTGGGACCAGTTGCCAGGCGGTATTACCAGGGGATCCGGCGAGCCACACCAAGGCCGAAGTCTGCGCGATGTGGACGGCGGGACACGTGGTCGACGATTCGATGCCGTGGGCGTCCTCGGGTCCCGACGACTGTGACGCTGGAACGTTTTCTCGCGCCGGCGCGATCGACACGCTGCGGCGCCTCAACATGTTCCGCTGGATGGCTGGTCTAGGTCCGACTTGGGATGATGTTGACCGCAACGCGGCGATGCAGTCGGGTGCGGTGCTGGCCGCGTGGAATCCGCCGGGAACGGTTCCAAACACGCACCAGCCTCCGCCCACCGCCAAGTGCTATTCAGCGGAAGGCGCGCAAGGTACCCGGACGTCCAACCTGTCGTGGGGCAGTCGATCACCGGACGCGATGGACGCATTCATGTGGGATCGAGGAAGCGGGCAAACGATGGGGCACCGCCGTTGGCTGATGAATCCGCCGCTGGGCCCGGTCGGATTCGGGTACCACGTCGGGGGCGTGCAGTACGGGCGCGCACAATGCACCAGCATCTTCTCGCAGCAGGGCCAGCATCCGGCGCCTGATTGGATGAGCTGGCCGCCGGCCGGGTTCGCGCCCACCGTAACCGTCGGGTGGACGTGGACGTTTCACGCACGCGTCAGCACCAATAACGCGCAGATCAGCGTCACACGGGTGAGCGACGGAGCCACGATGGACTTCATGAAGCAGTCGCTGAGCGGCGGTATCGGCTCGTACAGCACCACGTCGTTCATCCCGATGTTCACGCCCAAGAGCGGTGAAGTGTACGATGTCGAAATTACAGGAGTTGGCTCGGCTCCCATCCAGTATCAGGTCAAACCGGTTGACTGTTAGCTGGTGAAAGCCAGAGGGACGCGCCGGTAGGACATCCGGTGACGGCGAAGCTTCCGTCTAGTGTTGCCTGGAGTGCGGGTGCGGACCTCTGGTGCCGATGCAGCGGCGCTGGGGAACGCTAGTTCGGCGCCGGTTGGAGGTCTCCTCCGATGGATGGGGCGGGTCCGGGTGCGCTCACTGTCCAAGAAAACCAGAGCCGATCCGGCAACTTGAAAATCGGTCGATCCGTTTGCGCCTGCCGGTCGTACACCGACCTCCGCGACTACGCGGACGTTAGGGAAGGGCACCGTATAAATGAAGCGTCGCGCGATCGCATCTCTCGCCAGTTTGTGTCTGTCATCTGTCGTTATCACGTCGGCGGCAGCGAGCCGTGCAAAGCCGCTCGTCACACCACCGGAGCCGAACCGGTGCCTAGCCGAGGCTCCTTCGCCCGATATCACGGGCGTTCCGCTTCACTTCGAGCCAAACGTCGGCCAGTTCGCGGCCTCCATCCTGTTCGAGGGGCGCGTCAAAGGCTACCGCATGCGGTTCACGGCGTCGGCTGCCCACTACATGCTCGATGCGGGCGGCGTGCAGTCCGAAGTCGTTCAGCGCCACCTGGAAGCCAACGCTGCGCCGCAGGTTGCAGGTGGCGCTCCGCTGCCAGGCAAGATCCACCGACTGCAGGGCAAACGGACGGCGCATCGGCGGAACATTCCGACCTACGCTCGCGTCCGTTACTCGGAGTTGTACCCGGGCGTCGACCTAGTTCACTACGGCAATCAGCGCCGGCTGGAAAGCGACTACGAGGTCGCGCCCGGCGCCGATCCAACGGTCATTCGCTTCGTATTCGATGGGGCCGAGCGCGTCGAGATCGATAGCGCCGGCGAACTCCTCGTGCATACCGCCGCCGGCATCCTCCGCCATCGGGCTCCGTATGCGTACCAGGTCCTCGATGGCGCGCAGGTCGAGGTTGCCAGCCGGTTTGTCGAAACCGACGGCGTGGTGAGCTTCGAACTCGGCCAGTACGACAAGAGCAAGGCGCTGACGATTGATCCGGTCCTGGTCTACTCGACCTACTTCGGCGGAACGAGCTTGGAACGCGTGAGCGCCGGTGGCGACAGCGGAGGCCAGGTGGCTACGGACGCGGCTGGCAACACGTACGTCGTAGCGTCGACGCTTTCCAACGACCTGCCGACGCAGTCCGCGGTTCAGACCGCGGCGGGCGGTAGCAACGACGTGTTCGTGGCCAAGTTCAGTCCTACGGGCACGTTGCTGTTTTCCACGTATCTGGGAGGCAGTCAGAACGACGACCCAGCCGCTATCCGCGTGCACTCAGACGGCACTATCTATGTGGCTGGCACAACGAATTCACCTGACTTCCCGACTAGCCGCTGCGACACTGGTGCGTTCACTTTCTGTGGCCGCACTTGCGACGCCGGAGAGGTCGGCGCTTTTCAGAATTTCTGCGGCAACGCGTCCGAGGTCCCCGCCAACTACTGCATGGATGTGACCGGTTGCTCAGCCTCAGACGGCTTCTTGTCTCGGCTCAGCGCTACCGGTGACAAGCTCCTTTATTCTACGTTCCTCGGCGGTTCGGATGCTGACTTGGTCAACGACATGTACGTCGACTCAGCCGGTCTTGCGTACCTTGTCGGGGACACCGCGTCCTCGTCAACCGAGCCGCCCAACGCAGGGGCGGGTGATAACGAAGCGTTCCCGGTCAGCGCCAACGCATACGACAAGCTGATCAACGACGATGACATCGCGAACAACCTTCTCGACGGTGACGGGTTCTTAGCGGTTATCGATCCCAACCAAAATTACGGACTGGGAAAGATCTATATTAGCTACTTGGGCGGCAGCGGAGATGACGAGGCATGGCGACTCGACGTCGACCCGAACGGATTCGTCTACGTCGTTGGAAAGACGGCGTCGGCGGACTTTCCGGCGCTCAACGGCTGGAGCACGTCGAGACTCGGCACAGGCAGCGACCGCGACATCTTCCTCCTGAAGCTGGACCGAAACGCGACCGGTGCGAATCAGAACCTGTACGGGACGTTTTTCGGTGGCGACAATCGAGAGGATCCCCACGCGATCTCCGTGCCTGCCGAGGACGAGGTTTACATAGCGGGGGGCGCGGTTGGCGATTCGACCTTCCCCCGAACAACCGGCGCATTTCAGGAGAACTGGCCCGGTACGTTCGCCGATGCTGGGTTCGTCAGCCGTTTCGACACGTCGGTCGGAGGCACGGCCGCGCTCCAGTGGTCGACCTTTCTCGCGGGCGGTCCCGGCGACACGATCACTGACATGCAGATCGCCCCCAACGGCAACCTCTACATCGTCGGCACGAGCGTCAACGGCAGCCTGTTGCCGGCGATCCGCCCGTTCACTTTCGAGAGCGTTGAAAACTCCTTCTTGGGCTCGTTGACGCCAAACGGTGCGACCATGGACTTCCTCGGGACGTTCTTCGCAAGTGCCGCGCTCCCCAACCTGACGGTCAACCCGACATCCGGAATGATCACCGTCGTTGCGGAAAGTGGCGCGAGGATCCTCGATTCCGCCTCGAAGTCGACGTCGGAAGGCGGCGATCTCGCCCTGCTTCAGTTCCTGCCAACCGATACGGATATCTCCATCACGGTGAGCGGCTCGCCCAACCCCGTCGTGCTGGGCAACGAAGTGACGTTCACGGTCCGCGCGACCAACGTCGGACCGACCCGGGTCGCCCAGTTCGATATTCGCGGCTTTTCCGATCCGGCGAGCGGAATGAGCGCGACGCCAGTGGTCGCGACGTTAACTCAGGGAACCGGCTCTTGTGACGCCTCCAACTTCACGCGGATTTGCGTCGTGTACGACCTCGATGTTGGAGAGACGTTCGAGTTTACGGTGAAGACCACGCCGAGTGGTGGCGAAGGCATCCTAGGCTATGACGCACGGATCGGAAGCTTCGGTCCGAGTACTGGTATTTTTCATACAGATACGGATTCGAGCAACGATACGGCGTTGGGCGGCGTGAACGCTTTCTTTACGCTGCCGGCTGGCGCCGATTTGGCCGTCTCGCAAACGGACAGCCCTGACCCGATTGAGCTCGGTAGTGGCAATGTGACCTACACGGTTACCGCCACGAACCAGGGTCCGGATGCAGCGACCGGAGTTACGGTCACGGATACCGTTCCTGCCGGGGCGACCCTCGTAAGCGCGACGCCGTCCACCGGGAGCTGCTCGGGAACGGCGACCGTGACGTGCGACCTCGGTGCCCTTGCGGCACAGGCGTCGGCGACCATTGCCGTGGAGGTGACGCCGACCATGTCGGGTTCGCTATCGAACAGCGCCAGCATCAGTGGCACCGAGACCGATCCGGTAGCGAGCAACGATACCAGCACCGAGCAGACGACGGTCACCGAGCCGCCCGGAGGCACGCCGATGATGACGGCCGGGCCGTGTGCCAACTCGATCTCGGCTCAGACCGTCAGCCCGGGTGCGGCGTCGGTTCCGGTGCTCCAGTTTCAGCTCGGCGCGCCGAGCGACGAAGATGTCACCGTGTTCGGCCTGGACTTGGACGCGAGCGGCTCGGGTGATGACTCGACCGAGGTCGCGAGCTTCAGTGTTTACCGAGACGTGAACGCTGACGGTGTTGTCGACTCCGGTGACGTCATGCTCGCGACTGGGAGCTTTGGTGTCGACGACGGATCGGCGAGCCCGGTGATCAATCCGGGCGTCGCGCTGGCCAGCGGAAGCAACGCCTGCATTCTCGTAACCTACGATTTCTCCGGTACCGGTAACGGCAGTCTCTTGCCGCCGGTGGGACCGAAGCGCATTCCGTGGCTACCCGTCGGCGGGGGCCTCGCGCTCGGCGCGGCGTGGCTGTTGTTCAGCTCGCGACGACGATTCAGCTCATCGGCGTTGCGGACGGCTTGGGCGCCGCTAACCGCAGGAGCTTTTCTCTTGCTTGCCCCGGCTTGCGACGGAGGAGACGATGACGGCAAGCCCACTCAGGCCCAGGCGGGCAGCAACGGCATGGGGATCGGTGGAGCAGGCGTTGGCGGGTCGGGAGCTGACGGCGGTACCGCGGGGTCGGCGGTCGGTGGGGACGCGGGCTCTGCCGGAAGCGCAGGTTCGTCGGGTAGCGGAGGCTCCGGGGCCGTCGCCGGTTCCGGCGGAAGCTCGGGTGGTCCTGCGACGTTCTCGCTCAGCGTGACATCCGTCTCGGCGACGAGCGACGTGAGCAGTAACAGTGCTGTCGTCAGCGGGCTGCCGATCGATGGCGTGACGCTGACCCTCCAGTAGCCGGGCGCCCCCGAGCTTACAGAAACAGGCCTGGGGCGCGAGGGGAACGGTTGCGAATTCGCGTTTGCTCTCCCGTCGACGGACGACGAATCCGTCGGTTGGGCGAGCGGCTTGTCGTGGGACAGAGGTCAGCTGGGCACGTTTCGAGGCGCTATGTCAGTCGAGCTTCGAACGCACTCGGCTGCTCCAGGGTGAGCCGATTGTCCGCACGCGCCCGTTGCGCTCGCCCGCTGCCGTGGTACCGCATGAAGATGTGGCAACCGCTCCGCTGGTTACTGTTCAGCGCGACGGTGACCGCATGCGCCGACACAAGTGGCGGTTCGAGGGAAGCCGG
>JAUIKB010000182.1 GCA_030430975.1 Polyangia bacterium | reverse complement strand
AGCGCGGCCGCTCGAAACGCTCGGCGATCTCAGGGTGCGCCGCTCTCGCCGCCCGGAGCGCTTCTAAGAATCGCCCCGGTCTCTTAGGCGTCAGGGTTTCCCAAATGTCACCGAGCAACACGACTCGCTCAAAATTACTCTCCAGGAAATCCAAGAATCGCAAGAACTCGTGATCGCGATGCCTAAAGGACTCGGTGGCGTCACCGGGTCCCAGGTGTAGATCAGATATGACTGCGATCCTCATTGCCTAGTTAAAGATTAGCACCAGCGGCCGTTCTGTCACACACTCCGGGCCGTGCGTGGACTGATCTTGACAACGCTGATCATCACCGCACTGATTCTACTGGTGCGGGAGCTCAGCAAGCTGCTGCGCAAGCAAGCCGTGCCGGTACCCGGCCAAACGCCAGACGCTCAGCTACTCAAGCGTCCAGGCAAGGGCGGCTCACCGAGCGACCCGGTCGTTGTCGAATCGGCGTCCGTCATCGAAGCGCACGCCGTGGGTCAAGACTGCGCCGCTTGCGCGTCACCGGTGAGTGTCGAAGACCATCGCGCCGAACGACGGGGTGAACGACGGCTCCGCGTTGTAGAGGTCAAGTGCCGTCACTGCGCTCGCCGTCAGCTGCTGTACTTCACGATCAGGACCAGCGCCGGGTAGGATCGACCTGAAGTGGTGGCACAAATCATCAACCGCGGCGACGTGTTTTGGCTGGAACCAGACGAGTCAAGAGGCTCTATCCCAGGACAGCCGCACCCACACGTCGTCATCCAAGACGACTTGTTCAATCACAGTCGCATCGCCACGGTGGTGGTGTGCGCTCTCACTTCCAATCGCAAGCGCGCAAACGAACCCGGCAACGTGCTCCTCGACTCAGGCGAAGCGAACCTTCCCCGCCAAAGCGTGGTGGTGGTGTCGCAGCTGTCGTCGGCAGAGAAGTGCCGCTTGGGTGCCCGGATCGGAACCTTGAACCACGCGCGCATCGAGCAGATCCTACGTGGCATAGGATTCCAACAGCGAACGTATTTTCAACCCCGGCGAGTGTGAGTGCGTGTCACGGCGCCACAGCGTTACGGATTACAAACGCAACCACCCGAACACGAGATCCGAAACGTCGCCGTAAACGCCCCACCACCGCCGTCGCCGTCCACCGCGATGTAGTACCAGCGGGTCTGTGCAGCCGTGAGCGAATAGCTCGGTATCGTGCCGCAGCCGGCGAGACTGCCGCAGCCCGACGCCGAACAGCTCGTCTCGTTGAAGCGATACATGGCGCCCTGCCATGTGCCGCCAGCGCAGCCGGCTCCCTCGGACAAACTCAGAAACAACTGATCCCCCTGATACAGATAGAGCTTGTAGAGCTTGTCCGGCGCGGACCCAGGGCACGATCCCTGAGGAGGGTTCGTGTCGGTGCCGCCGCAAAGCGTGTCGTTGATGGTAACGCCGCTCGGCGTCATCAACTCGTCGCGGCCCAGTAGACGGACAGTCGCACAATCGTCCGCTGCGGCGTTGTCGCCGGTGCACGTGCCCGGACAACCGCCGTAGTTCCCACTGCCACCGCTGCCGCTTGCGGATCCGCCCGTACCGCCGGTCGAGCCGGCAGTTCCGCCCATCGCCCCGGTACCCCCCACCGCGCCGGTCCCGCCCATCGCGCCGCTGCCGCCCGTCGCCCCCGTACCGCCGGTCGCGCCCGTTCCGCCAGCCCCCGTTCCGCCAGCGCCCGTACCGCCGCCGCCAGTGCTACCGCCCGCACCCGAACTACCCGCCGTACCGCCAACGCCCGGCTGCGCGCCGCTACCGCCCCCGGTCGCGCCGGCGCCCGCGCCTCCGGTCATCATCGTGCCGCCATTACCGACAGCTCCGGAGCCAGCCGAGCCGCCGGAGCCACCGAAAAACGCCCCGAATCCGCCGCTGTTTTTGGAGAACGGCTCCTGGGCATCGTCGAAAGCGGTGCACGCACCAACGACGCTCACGACGCACCCGACCGTGAACAGATTCCGCCCCACGCTGCCGCTCCTCCTCACAGCGGCGACTATAGCTCAGCGGCAGGCGAACACTCGTCGGGGACAGGCTTCATACGTGGCGTCAACGGCTACCAGCGGTATCCTGTCGACGAAGCTTTTCATCTCGGCTGCCATGGATTATAACATGACCGTCCAGTCGCATTAACTCGGCCGACGAACAGGGGCATTATGATCGACATCCGTCATGCAGCACTCCTCACCATCGCTCTTGGGTGCGCGGGTTGCGGCGGAACGGAGGAAGCCTCCTCCGATTCGAAGCAGCCCACGTCTCAAGTTCCGCAAAACGCAGTCGGTGGCTTCAGCGCCAAGATCCCGGAGATCGTACTGCAGCCAGGCGACGAAAAGCAGCCGTGCTGGGTCATACCGCTCGAGCTCGAGGGCGACTCCAGATGGGTCGCCGCCGGCATGCTCAACACGCAGCGCGGCCTGCACCACGGCAACATCACGAGCCGTCCGAAGACCGGTGAAGGTGTTCGAAGGTGCGGCAAAGAAGAGAGCGGCTTAGCGGGCGGCGAGGCCGGTGACGTGCTGGCTGGCGGGCAGGTGCTCTTCGGGTCGACAACTCAAGTAGAGGGCGAGGAGTGGCGCCATTTCACTGAGGGAATGGCGTACCAGATCCCCGAGGGGCACGAGATCGTCGCCCGCATGCACTACCTGAACACGACAAGCAAACCGCTGACCGTCTCTCCAGAGTACACCTGGTACACTATTCCGGAAGAAGACGTGACCCGCGAAATCGCGCCCTATATTTGGGTCTACTCGAACTTCAAGATCCCGCCCAAGTCAGAAACGACTGTAAAAACCGACTGCTTTCTTCCGCAGGGCATGAAGATCGTGGAGGCGATGCCCCACATGCATGCGCTGGCAACTCGCTTCCAGGGAACATATCTTGGTGGGAAAAAAGACGGCGAAGCATGGCTCGACGGTCCTGGCTACGATCCGGAGAACGGCTTGATCAAATCGTTCGATCCGCCTGTTGAGCTAGGCCAGGGCGACGGCGTTTCATTCAGCTGCACGTGGCGCAATACCTTCGACAAGACGATCGTCGAGGGCGTTGGCGACAACGAGATGTGCATGATGTTCGGATACGCTTACCCGCCCAAGCATTCGTACACGATCTACGCTTCCAACGAGAACAACTGCCTATACATCGCGCCGTAGGCGCGCTCTGAGCCGCAGGCCAACCCACGGTGGCGCCGACGCGAGCGCGTGAGAGACCCCCGCGTCTCGCTGTCTCCGACGAGCAACTCCTAACGCTCAGGAGTGCGCAGGTCCAGATCCGTATCGCAAGCTGCGCGCCCTACCGCGTCGACTTCGGGCAATGTGGAAATATCCTCGCGAGCGGGATCACCGGGTGCGAGTTCGCCGTCGGTTCGAAATGCCACCTGCCGCTGCTTTAGGTCGACGCCAACGATAGTCCCGGGCGGGATCGCAATTTCAACTGTATCCGCTGTTCCGTCATCTTGTCCGTGCCACCCGATGAAGTGACGCACGAGCAACTGCAGCTCTGGATTCTGAACCACGATCAGCGTGTCGGCGTCAGATGCCTCGAGCGCCTTCACAAATCCGTTCAGTTCCTCATGAGCAGTTGTTGCCGGATCCAGG
This sequence comes from Polyangia bacterium, assembly GCA_030430975.1. Lineage (GTDB taxonomy): Bacteria > Myxococcota_A > Polyangia > Polyangiales > Polyangiaceae > JAUIKB01. The sequence continues at coordinate 5,141 of JAUIKB010000182.1, read as the reverse complement.
GCATCGACTACCTCGACGCTCCCCATCCCTAGGCAGCGCCGCACGATATCTGCGGACTGCAGCGCTCGAGGGATGGGGCTCGTAACGATTCGCCGCGGAGGGTCGGGGTAAACGTTGCGCATCCTGTCACACGCCCGGTGCACCTCGGTTTGGCCGGTGGCGCTCAGCGCGGCGTCTCGGCGATTCGGAAAAGGTTCGGGCGTGCCTGGGTGTAACAGAATCAGCATGGGTAAGCCTCCACCGGGGAATCCGGAATGCCAGGGATATGCAACCGACGAGCCAACCCCGAAACGGCGTCGAACGCGCGTTGGTGGCCCCCCGGCCGCGGATTGTCTGCGACAGTCTGTGGGTTCGTCACGACAGCCGCGGCGCTGCCTTAGGCTCGCGTCGCTAGGTTGCGGGCGGCCACGGCGGAGGCTCGGGGAGTGATGACCCCGGCGTTTTGCCGTCCATGCGGTGCGACACGAACGCCGCCAGCGTTGGTTGTTTTAGGTACGGGTTTTTCTCCAGCTCATGGTCGAGACTGGAAACCGGCAGACTGCCGTAATTGTGACCAGGATAAACCTTCGTAGCGCCGGGCAGTCTGTCGACGAGGTCGTGAAGCGTTCGATGCATGACCTCTGGGTCGCCGCCTACAAAGTCGCAGCGCCCGCAGCCCTCGACGAACAGCGTATCGCCCGTGACCAAACCGTCCGCGGTCCGGAAGCTAGCCGAGCCGGGCGTGTGTCCCGGCGTGTGCAGCATGGTCACCTCAAGATGGTCACCGATCTTCACCACGTCGCCCGGAGACGCCGGCTGGAGATTCTCGCACTTGAAGTCAGCGAAATCGACCTCGGCTCGGAGCATGTGGACTTTCGCGTCCACGACCTTGAGTAGCTGGTCGACGCGATTGACGTGATCGAAGTGGCTGTGGGTGCACAGCACATCGGTGATCGTGACATCGAGCTTTTGCGCCTCTTCCAGAATGACTTGCTCATCCCAGGCCGGGTCGACGACAGCACACCGACGCGTCGCTCTGTCGCCGATGAGATACATGAAGTTGTCCCACGGACCGAGCTCGAATTGGTGAACGAAAACGCCTTCAGCCATCTAGAACGTCACCACGCTGCGGATCGACTCGCCTTCATGCATCAGGTCGAACGCCTTGTTGATGTCGGATAGCGGCATCGTGTGGGTGATCAGGTCGTCGATGTTGAGCTTCCCGTCCATGTACCAGTCGACGATCTTCGGGACATCGCGACGCCCCTTGGCACCGCCGAACGCAGTGCCCTTCCACACGCGCCCGGTGACCAACTGAAACGGCCGCGTCGCTATCTCTTCGCCCGCGCCGGCAACGCCGATGATGATCGATTCCCCCCAACCCTTATGACAGCACTCGAGGGCTTGGCGCATGACCTCAACGTTGCCAATACACTCAAACGAGTAGTCCGCGCCGCCATCCGTCAGCTCGACGATATGCGCCGCGATGTCGCCGTCCACGTCCTTCGGATTGACAAAGTCGGTGCAACCGAACTTACGGGCGATCGCCTCGCGCGCCGGATTGATGTCAACAGCGATAATCCGATCTGCACCGACCATACGAGCACCCTGGGCAACGTTGAGGCCGATCCCACCCAGACCGAAGATCACGACGGTCGCGCCCGCCTCGACCCGCGCCGTGTTGAGCACCGCGCCGACGCCGGTCGTCACGCCGCAGCCGATATAGCAGACCTTGTCGAACGGCGCGTCGGAACGGATCTTGGCCAGCGATATCTCGGGTACCACCGTATGGTTCGCGAACGTCGATGTGCCCATGTAGTGAAACAGCGGCTTGCCATCGAGCTTAAAGCGGCTGCTGCCGTCGGGCATGACGCCCTTGCCCTGCGTGGCGCGCACGGCCTGGCACAGGTTTGTTTTTTCCGAAAGGCAAAATTTACACTGCCGACATTCGGGAACGTAAAGGGGTACGACGTGATCGCCCACCTTCAGGCTGCGGACGTCTGGACCGACTTCGACGACGACGCCGGCGCCCTCGTGGCCCAGGATGGTCGGGAATAACCCCTCGGGGTCCGCTCCCGACAGCGTGTAGGCATCGGTGTGACAGATGCCGGTGGCCTTGATCTCCACCAGGACCTCTCCAGACTTGGGTCCCTCTAGGTCAACATCGACAATTTCGAGTGGTTTCTTCGCTTCGAGCGCAACAGCTGCTTTGGTCTTCATGGCTCCTCCGTGGTCCTGCAGCCTAACCCGACCGCGTCCAGTTGATAGGCCTGAAGCTATCCAGACGGTGAAAATCCGGGCGGTCTCCCGATGACGGGTAGGCGGCCGCGTAGGTGCGCTCGGCGCCTACCCCGTGAATGGCGAAAGCGTTTGCCGCCCAGAGTCCCGCCGGCAGCAAAGCGCGCTCGACGACGGCATGCCCTGTCCAACGCCGAGCGCCGCGGCTGACGGAAAAACCGATCTGCGCGTCGTCGCGGGTCACTTGCCGCGGTCCGCTCAGTACGAGCGCCAGGTAGTGACCCCACGGCCCAAACTCGAGCTCCAGATACCCGCTGTCCTCACCTAGCAGAAATAGCTCCACGACTTCGAACTCCCAGAGCTGGTCGACACGGCCAGGCGCCTGGGGCGGCCTGGGGTCGCCGTAGAGCGGTGCATCGATCGTCACGACTACCTGAGGTCGAGCTGGACCTGATCCGCCTCGGCGAGCGGCGCACCGTTGAACGTACTAGCCACGACAAGCTCTGTGTCCTCGGTCATCGCGGATCTCCATCGAGGGGCGCGATCGCGAGATGGAGATGGTTGCGGTGGTTCAGGTCGTCGTCTGGGGTGATCAATTGATCGAACAGCTGCATTCTTCGAAGCCGGCACGTCACGCGGTTGATAGCGGGCGCTGAACGACCGCAGTTGTCGGATAGACCGCGCACGTACCCGTGCTTTACCTCAATGCGTTGACCGCGATACACGATCGCATGAACGTCGATCGCGAGCCCGCTTGCGTGCAAGCTTTCCGCACCGGTCAGTGTCTTGCGAAACGCATAGGCGCCCCAATGCTGTAGCTCCCGAACGCCCATCCTACGCAGCCGACGGGACGCCAAGCGCAGCGCGAGCGCCATACGGCAAGCGATCACCGTGATCGTCGGTTCGAGAGCGACCGACCCCAAACGGCCGAGCAGCGTGATGCCAGCCTCGATACCGGTCTTGTCGGTTTGCCGAAACGCGACTCCACGCCTCAGCAAACGATCGAAACAGGCTCGCCCCGACGGCAACCGCGCACTCCGCGAGAGGGCGCGCGGTCGACGGCCGCGAACCTCGACGGCGGCAAGGACCCGCTCGGGTGACGCCTTCGGGGCGGGCCCACGGTCACGTGCCGGCGCCGCCTGGGCAACGGGTTGGGCTGGGCTTTTCCCAACCGGCGCCCCCGCGCCACAACCGAGCGATAGCGCCGCGGCGAGCAGCGCGGCACAACTGGCTAACGGCGGCGACTGGGGGAAGACTTGCGATCGCATCCGTCCGGGTCGCCAAGCTGACATGCCCTTTCGTAGCGGCCAAGCGCAATGCAGTCGATCGACACGCCCTCAGCACATCCGCGTGTGCGCAGTGCCCTGCCACGCGCCTCGAGCGCGTTAGCGCGCTTCGGGTCGGAGCTGAACCCGGCAACGGACCGCCGATGCAACCGGGCCAGACGCTCGCAGCCGCTGGGTTCGCCGCCCTTGCATGCCTGGTCGAAGAGTTTCGCCGCAGCCTTTGGGTCGCGCTTCGTTCCCCGCCCGAGCTCGGTCATGCGCCCCAAGCTCGCGCACGATGTCGGCTCGCCTGCGCGACAGGCGGCTCCGTACAGCCGCGCTGCTTTGCCTAGGTCCGGCGTCGAACCGTCCGCGCCGGTTTCGAACAGGCCCGCAAGATACGCGCAGCCGAGCTGATCACCCGCGTCGCAGCCACGCTTGTAGGCGGCTTGGGCGCGCGCGATCGGCACCGCGCCGCGGCCGAACTCGGCTGCTTCGCCGAGCCGCGTGCAGCTTGGCGCCACGCCGTTGTTACAGGCCTTCTCGTCCCACTTTGCGCGCTCGGCCACGTCGCGGCGCTCGGCGTTGGCCAGGCGTGCACACGCGGCACCGGTTCCGCGAGCGCATTGCTTTGCGCAACCGGCCAGCTGCTTGGCGTCGCACGTCGGAGTGCGCGAGCAAGCCAACCCGAGCGGCACCAGCACAAGCGCCGCCAAACGCCTACGAACGGTCAACTCACATCTGAACAGAATCAACGAGGATGATGTCGTCGGTGTTATTGCCATCCCAGTCCCATCCGAACGCGAAGTCAGGCGTCAGGGGCTGACCGGCTTGATCTACCAGCGCAACCGGACCGTTGAAGCACAGATTATTGACGTCGAGCACGAACGCGTTGGACCCCTCGATGATGATCACGTCCTCACCGGTCGAGGTGGAGTTCGGGAGCCGCGCGGAAACGAGCAACGTCGGATTCACCGCGGTCCCAGCGCCACACCGTGTTGCGGAGATGATCGGGTCGAAACTGAAGTTTGAATTCATGACATAGAACGTGTTCTCGCCAGGACGCAGCGCCGCCACGATCGGGCCGGTCCCAACATCCACGGTGGCACCGCTGACCGGGTTGAGCGGCGGGTTACCGGTCGTGTTGACGACCAGCGGAATAGCCAATCCAAACTGGTTCGTGGCGAAGTTGTGCTGCCGCGCATCCGATCCGAACACGCCGATGAACGCGTTGAGGGTCGAGGTCCCGCTAAACAGGATACTGGGAGCAATCGGGCCCGCACTCGTGGCCCAGTCGCCCTCGGCGGTGAACCGTAGGTTGCTCGCAAGCCGATAGCGCTTCGTGCCAGCTGCCACGAAGAACGTTTCGCCAGGCGTCGAGTCGTGATCGAACGCCGCGCCCGCCTGAATCACAAGGGGGTTGTTCGCCTGGTCCAGAGCCGGAATCGTGACCACCGACGGCAACAAGACCGTCACTCGGGACTGCATGATGCCGCTCGAGCCACCGCTGCCGCCTGAACCGCCGCTGCCGCCGGTCGAACCACCGCTGCCGCCGGTCGAACCACCGCTGCCGCCGGTCGAGCCGCCACTGCCGCCGGTCGAACCGCCACTGCCGCCGGTCGAACCGCCGCTGCCGCCGGTCGAGCCACCGCTACCACC
>JAUIKB010000181.1 GCA_030430975.1 Polyangia bacterium | reverse complement strand
CCGGGAATATCGCTGGCACGCCGCATGCAAACCAGCGGGCATGAGCCGCGCCCCGTCCCCGTCCCCGTCCGAACAAGAACGACTCCGACTATATGGTCCTGCCGCGCTGGGCGACACCGATCTGCTCGCGGTGCTGATCGGGACGCGGCAGCAGCATGAACCCAGCGTCGCAGGAGAATTGCTCGCGCACCTGGGCGGACTGAGCGGGCTCGCACGAGCCGGCGTCCGCCCGCTTGCCAAGACCGGCGGCGTCGGTCCAGTGCGAGCCGCGCGCATCCTCGCGGGCTTGGAGCTCGGTCGACGCGCGACTGTCAGCGAGCTCGAACGACGACGTGAGACGATATCGACGTTCGACGCCGCCGTGAGCTGGGCACACCCCCGCTTGGCGGGGCTCGACCACGAAGAGGTCTGGGTCCTCGGACTCGACGGGTGCAACGGCCTGGGAACCGCCCGGCGCGTGGCTCAGGGAGGAATGCACGGCGCCTCGCTGCTACCTCGCGATGTCTTGAGACCCGCGCTGCGGGACGGAGCGAGCGCTATCGTGCTCGTGCATAACCACCCAAGCGGGGATCCGAGCCCAAGTCCGGATGACGTGGAAATGACCCGCGCGTTGGATCGGGCGTGCCAGGCCGTCGGCATCGCGCTGCTCGATCACATCATCGTCGCGCGCGAGGGTTCGAGAAGCCTCCTAGAACTCGGGGTTTTTGACGACCGCTAGCAACCAGCACGGCTGGCGGACGGGTGGGTGGCCGGCCGTCAGGCCGTCTGGTCGTTGATTTCTGGGGAAATCGCCGATGTTGGCACGAAAAATCGTCTCCAGACGGCGGCGCGTTTTTAGGTATTCTCGCTCGGGATGGGCCAATCCAAGCTGCGATTCGCTGCGCTCACCGACGTTGGCCAACAACGCGAGCACAACGAAGACAACTACCTCGTCGACCGCAAGATGCAGTTGTTTGTGGTCTGCGACGGCATGGGCGGTCACGCCGCGGGCGAGGTCGCAAGCGCCATGGCGGTCCGCACGTTTCATGAAGAGCTGAAGCGCGAATGGGATCTCGTCGAGGACTACCGCGCAGAAAAAACCGGTGCGTCGAAGGTAAGTAAGCGCGACTTGCACAACGTGCTCGAGTTCGCGGTCAATCGCGCCTCGAGCAAAGTTCACAGCGCAGGTGCCGCAGACGAAGGCAAACGCGGCATGGGTACGACCCTGGTGGCGGCCCTGGTCATCGGTCACGAGGCCTTCATCGCCCATGTTGGGGACAGCCGGCTGTACCTATTGCGAGACGGCGTCCTGCAGCAGGTGACCGAGGACCACAACGTCTACAACGAGCTCGTCAAGCGCAAGAAAATGTCGCGCGAGAAAGCCGACAAACTCGCGCAGAAAAACGCCATCACGCGAGCCGTCGGCGTGTACGAGCACGCGCAGGCCGACACACTGGTCCTCGACCTGCTGGCAGGCGACAGGATCTTGCTCTGCTCGGACGGGCTGAGCATGTACTTCGAAGACGATCTGGAGGGGCTGAGCACCGTCCTGAGGCTCACCGACGAGACGGCGTCTGTGCGTGGACTGATCGATGCCGCTAATGCACAGGGCGGCAAAGACAACATCACCGCGATTATCATCACCGTCGGCGATCCCGAAGACCGCGACGAGGACCGCGCCCGACGGCTTGCCCTCAAGCGCGAGCTACTGTCGCGGATGCCGCTGTTCCGGCCCCTCAGCGAGCGCGAAATCCTGCGCGTGCTGCAGGTCACGGACGTTCAAAAATACGACGATGAGCAGGTCGTCATGGCCGAAGGCGATACTGGCGAAGAGTTGTTCATCGTGCTCAACGGCGCACTGCTGGTCACGCGCGGCGACCAAGAGCTGGCCACCCTGACGCAAGGCTCCCACGTTGGCGAAATGGCCCTGATCCGCAGTCAACCGCGATCGGCGACGGTCATCAGCAGCGGCGAAACCGAGCTGATGGTGATCCGCCGCCGCGACTTCTACGAAATCCTGCGCAAAGAACACGAGCTGGCGGTCAAGCTGCTGTGGCAGTTCCTGGGGGTGCTGTCGGATCGGCTCGCAGCCACCAGTCGAGAACTCGGACAGGCTAAGGAAGTCCTGGCGATCGAAGACGTGACGAGTGAGATTTTTCCAGCCGACGACGACGATCGCACGACCCTAGTACTGCCGCCGCCCCCCCCGGCCGCGGCGGATGCGCTCGCGGCCGACGCGCAAGCGGCCGAGCCGGCTCCCTCACCGCCGCAACCCGATGTGTCGGACGGCTCGTCTCCGACCACGTCGGCGGCACCCGCCGCCGCGCCGCCACCGGCAGACCCGCCCGCAGCAGCCGCACCGGTCCCCACATCCGCGGAAGCACCGCCGCCGGCAGACCCGCCACCCGCTGGCGCGCCGCCTCCGCCGCCGCCAGCTCCGCCTCCGCCAGCTCCGCCGCCGCCAGCTCCGCCGCCGCCAGCTCCGCCATCGCCAGCTCCGCCACCCACCACGCCGGCGCCACCTCCTGCGCCTCCAGCACCGGATCCGGAGGACTAGCGCCGCGTGTTAGCGGCGAGGTCGAGGAAGTTGATAGCGCCGCTGTTCGTGGCGGCGTGTTGCAGTGGCTGCGAATGCAGCGAATCCAGCGCGCCCCCGAGCGCAGGCGGCAATGCCACCGTCAGCAGCAGCGCATTGCCGCGGCCAGCCGCAGCCACGGCCAGCGCCTCGGCGCGCCCCCGGCACCGCCGGCCGGCTCCCACGGCGTGTCGTGCCATTGGCGTGACCGGGAAGATCCAACAGGGGAGCGGTCTGGTGCGTTCCGGCACTCCGCTGCTCGGCCAAAGCTGGGTCCGCCTCGCTAAGGGAGCGAAAGCCACGGCAAAGCACGGTTCGAGCGGCCGGGAATGGACGCTTCACGGTCCCGCCGAGGTGCTGCCGTGTCCGCGGGGCGCGGAGATCGTGCTGCTCGCGTCGGGCAAGCTGACGACCAGCCGCGGCATGGGCGCGCGGCCGGGCGCCGAAACAATCGTCGCGACCCCGTTGGGGGCCGTCATCGCCTCGGACGCTCAGGTGGAGCTACTCGTGAGCGCCCGATCGGCGCGCCTCAGGGTGGTGGCCGGAGCCGCCTCGGTCACGGCTGCGCCCTGGGCGAAACTCCTAGGCAAAACCACTGTCCGCCCCGGTGCCGCGGCAACCCTCACTCCCCGCGAAGGCGCCGAGCGGGATGCCGCCGATCACTGCCGGAACGCCGCGAAAAAGGCTAGCAACGCGGCTCGGGCGGTGGTGGACAGCCAGCGCGGACAGGTCGGCAAGAACACCGCAACCCACGTAGAAGCGCGGCGATCGGCACGGATCGCGTGTGCAGTGGCCCTGGCTGAGCACGGGCCGTTCGAACCGGGAGTAGTGCCTGGTTCCTGGCGGCAGCTGCTCACTGCGGACGCGTTGTGGCGAGCGCCGCCGGGCAAGCGCCTCCCGGCGCCGAGTCGCGCCCCCAAAACCCAAGAATCGCCCTGAAATGACCGATGTTGATTGACAGTTTCGGGCTGCCCCCGCTAGCGTCCGAGCGGATCCTATGGGTGCGCCTTACCGCTACCGTTACGCCGTGCGCCTGAGCGCCATCGGCCTCGGGCTAACCGCACTCGGTTGGTCCAGCCACGCTTCAGCCGACGAACCGAGGAAGGTGACGGAGCCGATGGTGCTCCGTGAACCCACCGAGATCACGAATGTCGTCGACGCGTTCGACGACGGCGATGACTTCGATTTGCACCTGTCGTTGGGGTTTCAGCAAACGTGGCGGAGCGCCAAGGTGCGCCGCGAGTCGGGCATTCCGCAAGCGGGGCTCGGCGGAGGTGGCTACACCGCCAACACGCTGAACGTCGCTCAGTACAAGCAGTCCACAAGTCGTCTAAACACCCGCGCCGACATCGGCGTGTTCAAGGACATCGCGCTGTTCCTTCGTCTGCCGATCATCCTGTCGGACAGCCGCGAGCTGAACGACCTGGACGGCAGCGCGCGCAACCAGGCCATCGCGCTGCAAGGTGAGCCCGGCGAACGGCTGTTCACCTTGCCGTTCAAAGGCCCCACTCGAAGCGGCATCGAATACCTCGCCGTCGGTGCGAACTTCGGTCTGATGAACCAGTGGCGCGATTCGTCAAAACCCACTTGGGTCGTCGGCCTCGAGGGTCGCTTTCAGGTTTCGGAACCGATGCACGCGTGCAACGACGGCGGCCAGGGCACCAACCGACCCGGCCAGCAGCAAAAGTGCGCAGACTCGTCGGACATCGACCGCGACGGGCGAGGCGAAGAGGCCGAGTTCAACACTGAAGTCGGCAACTTGGAAGGCGTGTTCAACGGCGGTCGTCAAGCCGGCGTGAGCCGCGGCACCACCGCCCTGCAGCTGCACACGTATCTGTCCAAGCGCATCAAGTACATCGAACCGTACGGCGGTTTCGAAGCGCTGTTCGAGTTTCAAAACGGCTCCAGCGATTACGGCGCCACCGATCTGAAGGGCTCGCTGGTCAACCACCCGCCCCTGCGCGGAACGATGCTGCTGGGTACGACGGTTATCCCTTACGAGGTCCGCGACAAGTTCCAGCGTCTGTACTTCGACTTCCGCTTTACCGGCACGTATGTGTCCGAAGGACGCGACTACTCGGAACTGTTCGATGCGCTCGGCTCATCCGACGCCAACTCGCTGCGCTACCCGCAGTTCTCAGAGTATCAGTCAAACTCAAGCAGCCAGACGTCGGGCACGTTTCCGTCGGTTGTGAATCCCAACTCGCAGAAGGTCTATTTCACCGGTCTGACGGACGTCCAGCAGCACGGGGAATACAAGTTCAGCGCGGAGGCCGGGTACCAAGCCGGCGAGTACGTGAAGTTCAAGCTCGGCGCCGCCTACACCCTGGTTCAGGGACACGTGATCTCGTTCGATCAGCCCTGCAACCCCGAGTTCAACCAGGACATCGGCAAGTCGGGACCGTGTCGCAAGACGAGCGAGGGCCTGACCGGCGCAGCCAGCCAGGTCACCGGCATTCCTAACCCGAACTATCGCGCTCCGATCAACGTTCCTGGCCGACGTTTCCGGGTCGATGATTCGTCGTGGTTCGACCTGTGGGTCAGCGCCACGGTGATGTTCTAGCGCCGAGCTCCCGCTGAGTTCCAAAGCCAGCGGGTGCTGAGGTTGGCGATGCAGCGGTTGAGGCTGGTGATGTCGCGTAGCGCTCCGCGAGGCGCGCGTGCGATAGGCATGGCCGCAGCCGTGTGCTGTGCGCTTTGCAGCGCGTCGGCCGCGGGCCAAGCCGAACCTGCGGGGGCGGTCGGCAACGAAACCGTCTCGGGAAGAGCGTTGCTGTTGCCGACGTTGGTGCGCCCGTACAAGGACGGACCGCTGCGCGTGCCGTCGCGCCGCGATGGCCGCGCGCGCCGGTTGGCGCGTCGCGTCGACGCGACGCTGAACGACGCGGTCCAGGACTTCGATCTGACGCTCGACATGTCCGGCGAACGCGATCTCGCGCTCGCCGACGATGACGCGCTCGTCCGAGCGGCGGAAGGGCGCTGGGTGTTTAGTCCACGCATCATTCGCGAGGGGTCGAAGTATCGACTCCGCCTCGTCGCGGTCGCACCGGGCTCGAAGGTGCTGCGCATCCGCAGTGAATATCTGCCACGCCGGCGCGTGGAAATCCGCACGATGGTCCTGACGCGCGACCTGATCCGCAGTGGGGACGCGAGCCCGCGACCGCCGGGGCCGGGCGACTCGGTTGGCGGCGCGCTGCCGCAGCCGCGCGCGCGGTCCGATGGCCGGGCCATCTTAGCGCTCAACGCTGCGATCCTCGGGGGCTACGTCGGGCTGTCACTGCAGCGGTCGAGCGGCTCGGACGACGCGCGCTTGACCTATCCGCTCGTCGCGTTGGGGGCCGGCATCGGCCTCGGAGCGTCGATGCTTGTAACGGAGGAATGGGACATCGGGCTCGGAAGCGCGTGGTTTCTCTCCGCGTCCGCGCTGTGGCCAACGGCGGCTGGTCTGTTCCTCGCCGAAGGCTTCGACGTCCAGCCCACCGAAGATCGGTTCGTGTTCGGCTTGGTGGGTGCCGCGTCGGGCGTGGCGCTCGGCACATTGGCGCTGACATTCGGTCCGATCAGCACCGGCGGCGCCGTGACGGCGCACTCGGGCGGTGCGTTTGGCATGCTGCTCGGTGGCATTACCGATCTGGCCGTGCGCGGCGAACCCGACGCCAACGCGAGCCGGGGCGCGGGTATCGGGGCCGCGGTCGGCGTTGTGGGCGCGGGAATTCTCGCCGCCAAGGTCGACGTCGACTCGTCGCGAGTGCTGTTGATCGATCTCGGCGCGAGCCTCGGGGCGCTCAGCGGTGCGGCGATCGCCAGCCCGCTGGTCGTCGGTGACGAGACGACGACCGGCAAGAACCGCGCATGGCTCGCGTCGATCGCCGCGGGTACCCTGATCGGCGGTGGCATCGCGTACCTGACGACCGGTTCGTCGACGCCGCCCCGTACCGAAACCGGACAGCGGGTGTCTTGGAGTCCGTACGCCGGGCCCATCGCGAACGCGAACGCGAACGCAGAGTCTTCCATCGCGTACGGCGCAGGCGTGCATGGTTCTTTCTGACGCGCCGCCCAAGCGCCTGACCGTCGAGGCTGACCAGACCGGCCAGCGACTCGACCGATGGCTGGCGGACCGATTGGGCGTTGGTCGCAAGGCTGCCCAGAGACTGATCGAGTCAGGCAAGGTCGCTCGATCGACACGCCGCGCCACCAAGAGCGAAATCACGCGCGAGGGCACAGAGTATCTCGTGCACACGTTTCAAGAGGCAGCAGCGCCGGACCCGACGCTCAAACTGGACGTGTGCTTCGAAAACGAATTCATCGTGGTCGCAAACAAGCCGTCGGGGCAGCCGACCGCTCCGCTGCGTCCCGGCGAAACGGGCACGCTGGTCAACGCACTGGTTGCGCGATACCCAGAGATGGAAGGCGTAGGGTATCGCGCGCGCGAACCGGGCATCTTGCATCGGCTAGACACGGCCACTTCAGGACTAGTGCTGGCAGCGCGTGACGCGCAAACCTTCGACGAGCTGACGACAGCGCTCAAAGACGACCGGATCGTGAAACGCTATCAGGCGGTCGTGCATGGCTGGCCGCGTGCCAAGTCGTTCGTGATCGAGTCGTTGATCGTGCCGCATCCGCGAGACACGCGACGGGTCGAGTGCATCGAAACCGACGACAGGTACGTCGCCGACTACTCCAAAGTGCGCACGACGCAGGTCGTCGTAACGGACCAAGACGACGACTTTTCCGACGTGACGGCGACCGTGCATCGCGCCTATCGCCACCAGGTGCGCGCGCATCTAGCGTGGAACGGCACGCCGATCGTCGGCGACTCCGTCTACGCGCCGAACGCGCCGACCGCCGAACGGCTCGCGCTTCACGCGGGCTACATCGCCGGAGCGACGCGCGGCAGTCGTTTCGAAGTCGAGGCAGCGCCGCCCGACGACTTTGGGCCGCGCCTGGGCCGCCGTGCCCCTTCGGACTGAGCCGACAGGATTCCGGCTACGCGCCGGACCAGAGCCAAACACATCGCGCGCGTCGGCAGCTTGGGCCGAATAATCGCCACCCGCTCGTTGTCCTGGCGACCGCGGGTCCACGTCACGCTGCGCGGTAGGGCGAGATAGCTTTCGCTACCGTCCACGGCGCGCACGACGACGACGGGCATAGCGATCGGACCGCCGCCACCCTGGTGCTGTTCAACGCCCACCTCGATCGCAATCAGTCCAGGCTTGGCGCGCTTGGGAGCGACGGTGATTCTGACCTCGTCCGGGACTCGATCTGCGCTCGGCATCCGAGCTACTAGCCCGACCTGCAAGCGCTCGTCGCGGCCCAGCGATTTCGCCATCGCACAGAGCAGCTTGCGATAGCGAACCGACAAGTCGCCAGGCAGTTCGGAAGCGCGCCCGGTGCAAAAGATCGGCACCAGGCATGCTGCGCTCATGGCGACCAGCATCGAGTGGTACTGGCTATGATGGAACAACACCACGGACCCGGCCGCAAAACCGCCGAGCAACAGGGCGAAGACGAAGAATCCAACTAGGCTGCCCGCGTCCAGCCACCGACCCGGCATCGCCTGAGGTCGCGAAGACTCGGCGAGCTGCTCAGCCGTTACCGACTGCCAGTCGCCCGGACCGCGTAGCGTATTGGCTCCGAGGGGACTGAGATGCGTCGCGAGAGCCATCGCCGCGATCAGTAGCAACCCGCCGATCGTTGCGTACGCCGCGAACAAGAACACCGCCAGGGACGTCACCAACAACCCCCCCGCCAGCGCAGCACGCAGCGCTAGCGGCAGCGGCACCAGCGCGCGACTGGTTGCCCGATACCGCTTAGCGGCACCCGCGACATAGCGGCCCTTCAGTCCGACCAGGAGCGCGTAGAGAAGAGCGACGGCCACACCTCCACCCAGCCACGACGCGCGCAGAAACGGCTGGGGCTGCTGCTCAAGCCGCGGACATACGCTCACAGCTGCGTCATCGGTGCTGAACGCATCGAATGCGTTCGGGTCAGTCCGGATCCGCCAAACGACCGGCTCGCCCTTGGCGACGTGCGGGCGAACAACCTCCAGTTCGTCGTACTTTTCAGCGTGGCGCAGCGTGCTGAGAAACACCCCATCGAATTCTTCAGACAGACCCAACTCATCGGAGTCCAATTCTGTACTCGGCAGGGTCGGAGGCTGCTGAGCACGCGGCACAGCAAACACCACACGCGCCGAACTAATTCCATCCGAGAATCTTGGTCC
>JAUIKB010000180.1 GCA_030430975.1 Polyangia bacterium | reverse complement strand
GGGCCTATTGGCGCTGGTTGCGCTGTTCGCGTTCGGATTCGCGCTGCTGTCGACGATGGTGTGACTCGCGAGACGTAGCCAACGACAACATCAACAAGACGAGCCCGAACGGCAGCCGGTGCCAAACCGCTATTCGCGTCGACGTCGCCGACCGAGCACTAGCAAACAGCCTAGGAGTGCGCCCCACGTCGACGTCGGTCGGGTGTCGGCGGCCGCTCCAGGCACGCTGCAGCCGCACCCGGATTCATCGCCCGTCCCGGCGGCGGACGGCTTTCCGCCCGAACCCGCGGCACCGTCGCCACCGCTGCCGCCAGCTAGGTCGCCGCCGCTCGCGCTCCCGGCGGCGCCGCCGCTTCCGCCCGAAGCGGTCCCGCCAGCGCCAGCGTCCTCTTCGGACACGCACACTTGCGCCTCACACCGATAGCCGTCCGCGCAATCGCCGGGTCCTCCGCAGATCTCCGCGCACTCGCCCGCAGTGCAGCGATACGGCTTGCAGTCCTGCAGCTGCCCGTCGGGAGTACGCACGGTGAAGGCGTCTTCGCAAACGTTGGTGGCCGCTCGGCAGCTGCCGTCGGTGGTGTCGCACACCGCGCCCGCCGCGCAGTCTGCGCTGCTGGTGCACGATGTGTTGCACGCCAATAGTCCATCATCACACGTGTAGGCGCCGCAGTCCTGGGTCGATGGTGTAACGCACAACCCGGCGCCATCGCACGCGCTGACCGGCTTTAGCGCGTCGCCTTCACACTCGGCCGGCGCGCATGCGGTGCCCAGGTTCGGAAACGTACACGACGCGGCGGTCGCACCGTCGCAGGCCCCGATGCACGGCCCGGCCCCGGTGCACGGCATTCTCGAACCGTGGGGTGCTCCGGTCACCGGCACGCACTGACCCACCTTGCCGCTATTGTCGCATGCTTCGCACTGACCTTGGCAAGGGCTGTCGCAGCATACGCCATCGGCGCAGAATCCGGACGAGCACTCGCCTGCGCCGCCGCATGGCTGTCCGTCGTCGAGCTTGCGACGACACGTGCCGCCGGTGCAATAATACTCGTTGGAAATGCAATCGTTGGCGTCCGTGCACGGGGAGGCGCAGGCGTCGCCCTTGCAGATGTACGGTGCGCAGTCCTGGCCGGTCGCCTGTTGGCATGTGCCGGCGCCGTCGCACACCAAACCGGTCACGTTGTTACCGTTGCAGGTGGTCGCGCCGCAGGGCGTCCCCGACCCGAACAGCTCGCACGCCCCGGAGCCGTCGCAGAAACCGGTCGTGCCACAGCTGCTCGCTTGGGTTGTCGCGCAAGCGCTACGCGGGTTGGTTCCGGCCAATACGTTGTCGCAGACGCCGTCGGAGCCCGTGCCCTTGAGCGCCGCCGAACAGGCGACGCAGCTACCGGTGCAGGACGTGTCGCAACACACACCGTCGACGCAGAAGTTGCTGTCACATTGGGTGTTGCCTCCGCACGCTTCGCCCAGTGACTTCTTCGGCTGGCAAGCACTGCTGCTGGTGTTGCAGAAGTACCCGGTCGTGCACTGACTGTCGGCGGCACACGTCGTGCCGCAGGCCGAGCCGCTACAGACGTACGGGGCGCAAGACACGGGATTGTCGAGGATGCAGCTACCCGTTCCGCTGCAGATGCGCGCGCGCTCTTCGCTGCCGGTGCAATCGGCCGCGCCGCAGCTCGCGCCGTACCCCGTCTGCGCGCACGTGCCGTCTCCTGCGCATAGTCCGGTATTGCCGCACGGCGGCGCTGCTGTGCATCCGGCTTCCGACGTGCCTGACGAGGCGTCTCCGCACACGCCGTCGCCAGCGCCGCTCGCCTTCAGGGCCGCGGCGCACGCTTGGCATGTGCCGGTACACGCGGTGTCGCAGCACACCCCGTCAACGCAGTGATTACTCTGGCACTCGCCGTTGTCCCCGCAGGTCGCGCCTTGACCCTTCAAGCCGTCGCATTCCATCTTGCCATTGCAAAACGACGTCGACACGCAGTCGCCGCTGGATTGGCACGACGTTGGGCATGTGCCGCTGTTTCCGTCGCAAAGATACGAACCGCAGGCAGCGATCTGGGTGCCGTCCGCCAGCGGCGAACACTGCCCGTCGACAGCACCGTCGCATTGTTCGCAAGCGCCGCCGCATGCGGTGTCGCAGCAGCGACTGTCCGCACAGAACCCCGAGACACACTCGGTGTCCGTCGAGCAGACGTCACCTTGAGACTTGCCAAAGAACAACACGTGGCTTCCGCCGGTTGGGTTGCCGTTGGTGTTCGGTCCGCTTGGCGAGGCCTTCTTGGGTGCGCCCGCGATGCCGTAGGTCCCGTCCGTGCCGACCCGAAATCCGAATTCGTCACCGGCAGCGGCGTCGCTGGGGCGCAGGGTCTGGTCCAGCGTGTACGTGCCCGCGGCGCCGCTGTACGCGTACACGGCACCGGCCGAGCTCATCGTGTTGCCGGGGCCGTCGTCGTACGGCGCGCCGATCAACAGTTTGTCGCTAAACACGCTGAGAGACAACCCGAACTGGTCGCCTGCCGAGAGCCCGGCGGGGGCCAGCACCTGTGGCGCTGTGGCCAGATTGCTGCGTTGATACGCGAGCACTTTGCCTGCGTTGACGCCGCCACCGTTGTCGCCGGGAACGCCGACCAACAGCGATGTGGCCGTGAGGCCCACAGCGTCTCCGAAGCGGTCAAACGGCGTCGAGCTGCTGACCGCACCCTGGGGAACGCACACCCCGCCACCCGAGCAGTCGAAGATGCGCACCTCACCGTTGACGTTTGGTGTGCCCCACGCCGACCCCGACCCTTGTGCTGTGACTGACCAGCCGAAGTGTGCATTGGTGCTGGTAACGGTTGCTCCCAGATCCGCGAACACGATTCGAACCCAGTTGTTGCTGGCGTTCTTGACGTAGGCCCAGCCACGGCCAGCGGCCGAGGAGCCGCCCTTTGCGCACTTCGGGCAACCGGCATAGATATAGGCGTCTGCAGACGCGACCGCGTGGCCAAAGTCACCGTTGGCCTCCGGCTTCGAAACCCCCCACTTATCGTGCATGGCGAAGGTCTCGCTCCACGAGTTGCCGCTGCGTTCGAACACGTAGGCGCCGCCGCGGGTGGTCGCACCGTCCTTGCGCTTCGGCGCGCCGACGACCAAGCGGTTCCCATCCAGATCCAGTGAGAAGCCGAAGAAGTCCCCCGGCACTGTGTCGGCAGCCTGTAGGCGCTGCATGTGCTGCCAGGTTAAGCCGTTGCGCTTGAACATGTCCACGCGCGCCGCACCACCGCCCAAACTGCCAGCGCCGACAGCGGCCCAGTCGCCGCTGATGTCGACGGCTCGACCAAAGTCTTCGCTCAGCGCATTTTCACTAGGATAAACCGTGTCGCGCTCGCCCCAGATCATCGGGTCGATGGTGATCGGGTAACTGGCTAAACGGTCGTCCACTCGGATCGCGATGGTCGTACCGTTGGCGTCGAAGGCAACCGGAAGTGCGCGGTCGAGCGAGTCGACCGCTCGCAGCGAACTCAGCGTGAATCGTGATTCGGCGGACTCGATCGCGATCGTACGCTCCGAATCATCGGTCCGGGCGCGAAACGGCGCTGCGACGTGCATCGCGATGACGAGCGGGCCGTCACCGCGCGGTCGCTCGTCGACGTCGAACCCCTGCTGCAGCCCGACCTCACCGTTGACGTACCACTCGGTCATCGTCCGGCGCCGGTACTCCACACGGTTGGCGGATGCACTGGGCGTTACCGCCGCCAGGCGCTGAACCGCACCGGGGCGGCCAAACTGGGACATTCGAAGCGTCAGGGGTGGTGCGTCTTGTGACCGCCGCGACCGTCGCACGATCACCTGGTCTGCCGAGAACGTTGCGGTCGCGTGACTTCTGCTGCGCTCAAACGTGGGCTGTCCGTCGACGACTGCGGCATGCAGCGCGGAGCGCGTCGTGCGTTGGCGAACCGCCAGCGCCTTGAACTCCAGGACGCTGCTGGCATCGGGTCGCTGCCACGCAGAGTCGAGTAGTGTGTCATCGAACGAGGCGATCGGTGCCGGCGGTGCGGTCGGCTCGTTGCCGCTACAGCCGATGACGGCGATGCCAAAATACAACGCTATGCTCGACCAGATATTTCGACGTGTCATTCAATTTCCTGACGTTGGATAGCAGCAGCGGAAGCCGGTAAACCGGCTCCGCGAATCACGAGCGGCTGCTCGCTTGGTGTCGCACTGAGCGTTCTGATCGTTCACGCCTCCGCCGCGCGTGAGGCACTTGTCGCTAGGCCCGGCGACGGCGTCGCATTCATCCGTCCATTCGGCGACGTTTCCGACTAGGTCGTCGACGCCGTCAGGCGTACGACAGGTCGTGAGCGTGCCGCTCGCGATGAACTCACAGTCCCCGGCGACGCAGCCCGTGCCGTTGCGGTCGGCGTCGTTGCATGCATCCGCGGCGGGAGTTGCTCCGTACGGGTACAGGCGTGATCCGTCGCCAGCACACGCTGCGAACCACAGGCTGACGCTAGCGTCCGTCGCGTTTTGAAAACTTCCCGAGCACAGCGCGCCGCCAGCCCACGCGCAGTAGGCCGCGGCGTCGCACCAGTCGACGCAAACCACCGGCTGGTCGTCCAGCGGGGCGCCGCCGTCATCCGCACAGTCCGCTTCGAAGCTGTCGTTGTGCGCGCAGATCGAAGCTTGGCCGGCGAGGTTTGGTTTTGACGCTAAGAACTCTGCGTACTGCTTGTGAGAGACTTCCCGCGCGCCGATACCAAAGCAGTCGCCGCCCGCGGAGGCGATCGCCGTCGCCGCTCCGGCGGCGCCCGCGCACGACACCGACGCGCCGCTTCCGCCAGAAGCGCTCCCCCCTGAGGCCGACGTGCCGGAGGACCCTCCGGTTCCCGCCGTCGTCCCCGCCTGACCGCCGACCGCGTTCGTCGACTTGGCCTCGAGCTCTTCGAACCCACCGATCACCTCGCATCCGGTGAGCACGATGAGCGTGGCCAAAAGCGCGGACCTCACCACGTGAAGCCTCTGGACACTCGCCATGCGTGGCTCGAGCTGGGCGTGCCGGTTGCCCACCACACGACTCCCGCGACGACCGCGACCAACCCCACGCCGACTGTGAGGTTCGCTATGGTTGCCTGGGTGCCGGCGCGATCGCGGGCATCGATGGCTCCCGCTTCGCAGTCGCGGAGACTGGGACAGGCGGTGGTGGCATCGTCGTATGAACTCAGGGCGCTCAGTCCGAAGAAGGTCCCGATGCCTACGGACACCGCGCCCACTCCAGTCAGCACCCACGGCCACGGACCTGGGCCTGATGGTTCATCGCGGGTTGCTTCGCGGTCGGTTTTTGGGCGGGGTGGCCTCTTGGTTTCGGTTCGTTTCGGCGGCGCGCTGGTTGCGATTGGAGACTTTTGCAGTGCGGGAATTTCGATCGTTTGCTCTCCGGGTCCAGGATGCACTGTGATCCGCTTGGTGAACGTTTGATAGCCTGGCGCTGAGGCTTCGACGATGGTGTCTCCGGGGTCGACCGGCAGTCGCGTGCCCCAAGCGGGGCGGCGCAACGAGGCCGCGTCGCGCGTCACCCGCTGACCATCGACGGGCGCTGCCACGCGGACGATCAGGTACGCCAGCTGCGGTTTGAGCTCGGCTGCGCGCCGCATCGCTTCCTCGCGCATCGCTTGGCGGCCTTGGGTTTTTGCCAAGCGTGCAGCGCTGAGGAAGTCGGCCCACGCGGACGCCGTTCGGCCTTGCTTGGTGCGACAGTCCGCCAGATTCAACAACGTGCCCGCGGATGGGTCGAGCCGTTGACTCTCCGCGAACTTGTCGCAGGCGGGATCGGTTTGCCCGTCGGCGAGCAGTTGCTTGCCAGCGTTGAAGAGCGCTTCGGCCGCGGCCGCGTCGTCGGCATGAGCGGGCAGCGACAGACTCAGGATGGCCGATATGAGCAGCAGGGTTTGCCTAGCGTTCGCCATAGAGAGTCGACTTCGGTTGCGTGGGTGTGGGTGCAGCGGGTTGTGTTGGGCGCGGTTTGGGCCGCGCCGTGCGTGGGCTGGTGGGTGCGGGCTTGGACGTCACCGTTCGGGTCGTCGGCGTGGCTGTGGCCGACCCGGCGGTCGGCGCCGAGTCGGCGGGTGCGGCTGAAGGCTCGACCGGGGTTGACGCTGCAGGCGTCGGGGACAGAGCCGTCACCGCCGGCTGCGCATCCGACGCACTGGTCGGCGGTTCGGCGGATGCGCCGGGCGCTGGCGTTGCCAGGTGGCGCGTGACCCCGATGGCGGCGCCTGAAACCACTAGCAGCAGTGCACCCGCTGCGATCCATTTGGCTGAGGAGCCGCTCGATCGCGTGGGGACCTGCGTGTGGCTCAGCCCCGCGTCGCTCATGGCGAACGTGTGGGCCTCGGCAACGTCCGGACGAACGTCGCGACCGTCGGCGACGTCGCCACGGCGAACAGAGACGGCAGGGGCGTCTACGGCGAGCGCGGCGGCAAGCTGCTGAGTTGCGTCGCTAGCCCGATCGAAGCGCTCAGTTGGGTCACGGTGCACACACTGCGAAAACCACGTATTAAAGGCATGAGGTGAGGGGAGCGAGGTGCCCAGGTCCGTGGCGCGCTGTGCGGCCGAGGGCATCGGGAGCGTGAGCACCTCGGCGAACAGCGCCTCGATGCCGGCGCCTTCGCGGTGGGCGGCAGCCCAGTAAGAACGACCCGTGAGCAGCCAAAACGCGATCAATCCGAGCGCCCAGATGTCGGTCGCGGGTGACGTGGCGCGCCCGCCGATCTGTTCTGGAGCCATGAACAGCGGCGTGCCGCGGATCTCTCGGCTCACCTTCATCGTCGCGCTGGACAGCGTGGCGATGCCGAAGTCGAGGATCTTGACCGTCTCCGAACCGTCCTCGCGCTTCGAGAGAAACAGGTTTTCCGGCTTCAGATCGCGATGAACGATGGCGCGCGCGTGCCCGTCGTCGTCGACGTAGCCATGCGCCTTGTCGAGAGCTGACGCGACCTGGGCGAGATACCGCACGACTCGATCGGGCGGCAGTGGCCCATGGTGCTGCACGTGGTCTTCGAGGGTTTCGCCGTCGAGCAGCTCCATCACCAGGAACGGCGTGTTCGTCGCCTTGTCGATACCGGCGTCGAGCACCTGCACGATGTGCTCGCTGCGAACGCGCGCGGCGACGCGCGCCTCGAGCATGAACTTGTCGAGCGTGCCCGAGGTTCCGACGACGTGGGGGTGCAGCACCTTGAGTGCCACCTGGTTTTCGGTAGCTAAGTGCCGCGCGACGTAAACCGCGCCCATTCCGCCCTGCGCCAACAGTCGCTGAATGCGATAGCGATCGGCGAAAACCTGTTCGCTCGCGAGGGTGGATCCAGACTGCACACCCGCGTTGAGCAGGATGTATGCCAGCCGAGGTGAGTCACAAAGCCCAGCGCTTGCGCGTCGGCGATCGATTCGCGCGTTGCACCGGGTTGCAGTGCAACGTTCACCCGCCCGCTACGGCTGACAGCACAAGGTGACCGGGTCCAGTGGGCGCACCGATCCGCGCAGTTCGCCACCGACCGGTTCGCAGCTGCCCGCGGCCGTCGGCTCCCAGAACGCCAGCCGCCGCTCCGTGTGAAGCACCTCGCCGCACGCCCCCGGAGCGACTCGCTCGTAGACGGTCGAGACCGTTTCGTCGCACCCGCGCGGAGCGTCTGCGTTGGTGAGTACGACATCGCCGGTGCAGGTGCCTTCAGGCGCCTCGCAGCGGCATTCGGTGCACGCCAGGTCGTGCTCGAGCGTCGCGTGAACTAGGCGCCGCTCGCTGAAGCCATCGGGACATTCACGGTCGCCGTCCCGGCTGATACACAGCGCGTCGAACGGCGGGTCTAACGGCTTCAAGCACGTGCCCGCGGTACCGCACGCAGCCGGTTGCGGGGCGGCACAGCCCACCGTGATGGTGGCAAAGCGCGGCGGCGGGATCGACACGGTCGGAATCGGGTTGCACGACTGTGCCGAATACGTCGCGGCTGCGATGTTGATGTAGCGCCCGCTCGCGGGAACCGGCACCTCGACACACGCGCCCGGCGATATCTGCAGCAGCGAACCACCCGATATCAATCCGCAGTCGCTTAGGCTCGACGAGCCTACTTTGACCGGCGAACACTCAGCGAAGATCGGCGAGTCACACTCGCAACCGCAGCTGGCGTCGGATCGAGGTTCCGATCCGAGCGAGAAAACGCTCGCCGCGAACGCGCCCGAGCAGGTAGGCGGCGCTTGCGAATTACCAAACGTGCCGACCGCATAAGGGCCGGTCCACCCTGCCGGAACCTCGACGCAGTCCTGCGGGGCGACACACCCACCCGCGTCGGCTGCCGCTTCGGTATCGGCGCCCGCGTCCTGGCTTTGCGAAATAAACGAGAAGTCGCGGCTACAGGCTGCAGCGATGCACACGATGCCCAATCGCCAGTGCATTACTCACCTCGGGCAGCGCAGCACAGCGTGTGCTGACCGCGCACGGTGATGTCCCCTTCCACCGTCGCGTTCGACGGTGCGCAGGATCCCGTCGGTTCGGCGCGAGCGACGACTTCGCTAAAGTGCGGGTATTCTTTCTCCCCACACTCGCCGAGCGGGATCTGACCGATCAGCGCGACCGACGGTCCCAAGCACATGCCCTGGATGCCGAAGCTGCGGACGAGCGTCAGCCCGCCGTCGCACTGACCCGCTGGCGCGTCGCACCGGCATTCCGAGCAGAAACGCTCGTCGATGACCTCCCGGTATCGAACCCTGCGCTCGCGATATTCGCCGGGCGGACAGGCATGATCGCCAGCTCGGACGATGCAGC
>JAUIKB010000179.1 GCA_030430975.1 Polyangia bacterium | reverse complement strand
GTTCAAAGAAATGCTCGCTGTACTCGGCGTCCGGGCCGTCGGCGACATCCCGGTAGTAGGCGGTGATCGCCACACCCATGCTGGACGCGCTCGGCTTGTCGAGACCCAGCGCGGTCCAGGCGATCGAGCCGGGTCCGTCGGCCGCGATCACCGTGTCACCGGTCCAGCTGTACCCATCGCCTTCGGCACCGACAACGCGGCCGGCGTGCGTAACTAGACGCCGGATGTTGGTCTGCTCTAAAACCTCGACGCCGGCGTCGCCGGCCGCTAGGCGCAAGCAATTGTCTAGATCGTAGCGCGGGACGATGAACCCTGGGTCGTCGCCGTAGGTGCGCGCGATGCGATCGCCGTCGGGCAAGATGGCGACCGCTCCCGCGACCCGAGTTTTGGGGGCGCGCCTGAAGTGGTCGCCTGCACCCAGAGCATCGATGATGCGTGCAGCTTCGTTGGACACCGCGTCGCCGCAGGTCTTGTGACGCGGAAAGGCCGCACGGTCTACGAGGACGACTTGCGCGCCGCTACGCGCCGACTCGATCGCCGCGGCGCAACCCGCAGGCCCGGCGCCGATGACCAGCACTTTTGTCATCACATCGCATCATCGTCCGTGGGCCAGTGCATATACAAGCGTCCCGTTTCGGTCCGTACAGAGCGCGCCGGATGCGGCGCAAATCACGCAGGACCACGGCTGTAGGCCGGGGGAGACACTCAACAAGTTGAGCAGTTGCCGCGCACGTGCGACCGTGAACCATCCATGAGCGCATCGATTCGCATCCTGTTCGAGGTGCTGGTCTACCGGCTCAGGAAGCTTGAGATGGCGAATTGGATCGCCGCCGTCGCCGTGATGGTCGCTCTGCAGATCCCCTGGGGCCAGCTGGCGCTGCGCGTTGTGTTCGGTCTGCTGTTGAACGTGCTGGCGTACACGACCAACGACTACATCGACGCTGAGCACGATCTATCGATTGGACGCGCTCCAGAAAAAACTCGGTTCTTGGTCGAGCACCGGCGGGCCGCGTTGGTGGGCCAGGTCGTATTGTTCGGGCTGTTGGCGGTCAGCGCGATCGTGTTCGCCCCCGAGTTGCTGTTTCCGCTAATCGCGGGGGCCGGCATATGCTGGGTTTACACGGCGAAGCTCAAGACCGTGCCGATCGCGGACATCGGTGCGATGGTTGTCTGGGGCGTCTCGATGCCCGCGGTGGCCATCGTGGGTACGGATCCACTTGGGTGGCTGTTGGTACTTCAACTCGGGATGTTTTCGGCCAGCTTCGAGACGATTCAAGTCATCCGCGATGAGGCCGAAGATCGCGCAGCGGGTGTGCGCACGACGGCAGTCCTGCTCGGTCAGTCAGCGTGCCGCCGGTTGGGAAGGGTGTTCATGGTGCTGTCGGCGTTGTACGCGATCCTGGTGCTGGACCGATTCGCTGGCGCGCTGTTGTTCGTCGTACCGCTGCTGCCTTATGCCGTGGACAACGCGGAGCGCTACTGGAACCGCGTGCGACTCGGTATGGGAGTCGCCTGGCTGGCGATTCTGGCGGGCGTGTTTCTTCGCGGAACGAGCACCGGGCTCTTGGTGCAGGTCGCGCGTACGCACTCGTGGGGCTGGTGGTAGAGTAGCAACCGCTACTTGCCGCCGACCACGACGCTGGAGCCTACCGGCGGGACCTCAAATGGTACGAGCTTTCCATTTTTCCATTCGACAAAATGGAAGATCTTGTTGTCCGGCGTTCCCGAGAAGCTGAAGATCGCCTCCCGCGGTACGCCATTCGGCGTTACCTCCGATACCGCGACGAGAACGTCGCCGAGCGATAGGTTGTCACCGCGCTTGAGCGGATCGTTTCGACCGCGGTAGAGCTGGTTGAACGGGCGTTCAAGAAAGTGCCGGTGTGGCCGCACGCGCAGCGAAAACGGCTGAAAGCGCTCGATGGTCGCCGGATAGAGGCTGCCGACGAGGCATAGGATGTTGCGCTTGTCCGGCAGCCCCTGCGTCCAGCGCAGTTCGTAGATCATCTTACAAAAGTAGTAGTCCGGCGCGTTGACAACGATCAGGCGCTTGTGATGGGTGGTCACGTGCTCGAAGGCGCTGTCGCTGGCGCGCAGCAGGTCGTTGTGCATGCGCTGCATGGTCAGCGTGCGCCAGGGATATAGAGCCGCCGCCAGCGCGACGTGCACCAACAGAAGTACGCCGGCCACGCTGCGGGCTGACCTGGAGCCGCGGGCGATGGCGCAGCGCACCAGCAAGGCGAACAGCCCCGCAGCGCCAAACCCGACCAACAGCAGCATGCGGTCGCTTGGAAAGGTCGTTGTGGTGCCCAGCAGCGCGAACCCGCCGCCGATGGTGAAGAAGCCTGTCAGCCTGGGCGGGGGTTTGAGTCTCCAGATCAAGATGCCCACTACGAGCGCGCATAGTGCGCCCGCCGTCGCCAGGCCGACTTGTCCGGAGCGCTCCACGTAGTGCCACGTGTCTGCTGGCGGACCGGCGAGCTGGCCTAGCGACATCACGGCTAGGCGCTCGGGCAGTAGCTGCACCAGCCCGACCGGATCCGTGAACGGGTCCAGGTAGATCGCGCTGTTGCGCGCGCCGTGGCGCAGGTATCGAAACAGCGTAAGCCAGCCCGCGCTGACTAGGGTGACGCCTGCCAGGCTTCCCAAACGCTTCAGCAGTCTGCTCGACTGGTCCTCGCCGGCTGGGTCGATAAGCCATGCATACGCCAGGAAATAGCCGAGCACACCGGCGGTGAATTCACTGCATGCGAAGCCCAGTGCCAGCACACAGGGGCTTAGCAGAGCGCCCGCGCGCCAGCCATCTCGCCGCCAACGGTCGTGGAGCGCGAGTGCGGCGAGGCCACACAGCGAGCCCAAGATGGCGTGTCGATTGGCCAACCAACCCACGGTCTGGCCGTGAGCATCGTCGACGGTAAAGATCAGCGCTGCCAGACCGGCCAACCAAGCGGGATGCGCATGCAGCAGGCGCCGCAGCAGCCAAGCGACCACGGCGACGAGGGCGGCGTAGTACAGCAGGCTGTGAAAATGCATCAAGCCGGGCGCATGCGGCCACACCCCGTAGTCCAGGTAGTGCGTGAGTGAACTGACCGGGCGCCAGAACGATATTCGGAACCGCTGGGAGGTGACCCAAGGTAGGTTGCCGACAAATCTCGCCGCAGCGACGCCGTAGTTGACGTCCCCGGCGTCGTACAGGTTGATGCGCGACGGAAACTCGTGAAGCCGAGTACGCACCGCCGCCCGAAACAGCATGTCTTCGGTTTGAAGACCGCCAAACACGGACACGGCACCCAGCAAGATCGAGATCGCCGCGCAACGCCACACGATTGCCCGACCGCTCAGCCATCCGCGCGCGCGCTCTAGCATCTGCGACCTCGGCCTACGTTTCCGTTTTGGATGCGGAGACCAGCACCGCCATTGCTGGTAGCAAGAGCAAATAGCAACCAGCGGCAACGATCGTGAGCGTCGTCAGGCCGTAGCTGAGGGCGATCATGATCGCGAGGCTGCTCGCCAGAACGCTTCCGACACCGTTCATGCCCCAAAACCACGGGGTCTCGTCCTTGTGGAGGCGCTCAACCAGGCGCATCCCGGTCGGAAACGCCATCCCCAGCACCAGCCCCATCGTGCTGGTCGCCGCCACCGAGAACAAGATTCGCGTCGCGAGTGGCTTAGGGGCGATCTGCGGCGCGATGCGGTTCCACCCGAGTGCGATCACCAGCAGAACGGCTGCGACGACTATCGGATAGACGAAGCAAAGCGGTTTGCGGTCCAGCGGCAGCCGATCGCTGATCAGCGAACCTGTGCCCGCGGCTGCGACCAGGCTCGAAAGCACCACGATCAGGCTATAGGTCGGATGCCCGAGCACCAGGGACAGGCGTTGCAGGAGCGCGATCTCTGCCAGCATGAAGCCAACGCCGATCGCAGAAAAATACACGAGCGCCGCGCCGAGCGTTCGTCCCGCCTTGCCTTCCGGTCGCGCTCGTTTGAGCAGCGGTCCGATGATCGCGATGCCGACGAACAAGAGCGATGCGAGTAGCGCGAGGCCGAGCGTGCGCGTCGCGACGAGATTGCCCTCGATCGTTCCGGTTGCCTGTTTAGGTAACGGTTTGAAGAACGCGCTCAACCGAACGACGTTGAAGAAGAACGGCCGGTCATCGGTGGAGGGTCGAAAGTCCAGGATGCTGGTGAGTCCGATTTCGTTTAGCTTGTCGACGGACTTGGCGTCGAGCATCTGATTGAGGCGCTCAGCCTGATTCCTAGTGGTCGGCGTGGTGATGATCTGAAAGCCGCGTTCTTTGGCGATGCGCTCGATGCTCCTGGAGTCCACCTCCGACATTGGGTTGCGGGTCACGAGCAGGGTGGTGACGGCCGCCGTGCCGACCAGCGCGATGTGCTGTCGCGGGTTCGTGGCACCGAGTTCCAGCAGAGCCGCGGCGGCGACTGAAACGAGACGGGAGCTTTCAGCATTCGCCCAGCGTGAAACCGTAAAAACCCCGTCGGGTTCCAAGCGCCGGATGAACAATCGCCAGGCGTCTGTCGTGTACAGTCCGTTTTCTCCCAACGCATGCGCCCCGGCTCCGGTCGCTGCCCACGTGTCGATGAGCGAAGCCTGTATGACGGTGTACTTGCGTTGTGTCCGAGCCAGATAGCTGCGCGCCTCGTCGTGCACGAGCTCCACATCTGGATTGTTTTGGATCGACGTGTCCTTGCCCAGCGGGCTGCGCAAGACTTCGAGCAACCGTGCGTTGAGTTCGATGCCGACGACCGGCTTATGTCCGGTGAGCAGCGCGGCCTGTAGATCCCGCGAGCCGCCGACCCCGATGACCGCAACGGCGCCGTGTGGGCGGAACACGTGCGCGACGTTCGTCACGTCGCACTTGAGGAACTCAAGCGCTTCGATGCCACCCGGTGCGTGGTACAGCGGTGTGGCTGCATGACCGTCGATCACGATGGCTCGCTGGCGCACCATGGGCGGCGCGCAACGGGTTCCGACGCCCCACATCATGGCCGGCACGGTCGCGGGCTTAAGCACCTGCACGCGAGAGTGGCTGTTCCACATCTCGACCGCCACGTTGTCGCGAACTTCTGGCATGCCTTTGACCCAAAGCGGAACCAGGCCGTGGTTGCTTCGCCCGTTGACCACCGCCATAGCGGCCAGCACCGCCGCGGCGACCAACGGGCCACGCATCGGCACGGCGCCGCTCTTTGCGAACATCGCGCTTCCGATGGCCGCGCACGCTCCGACCAACATCATCGCGCTTCCGGCGTCGAACTCGGTCAACAGCAGAGGCACGATCGGAGCCCCCAGCGCAGCACCGATCAAGTCGACGGCGTACACTCGCCCCACCGGCAGGCTCGTGCGGGTAACAGCGCCGGCGACGACGATCCCAGCAGGATAGAACGGCAGTGCGATCACTGCCGAGAACACCAGAAACAGCGGCACGGTTGTCGCAACCGCTTCCGAGCGAAGCGGGATGATCAGCAGCAACACGTAGCTCAGCGGTATCGCGATAGCGAACGCCAACGCATGGCGACTCATCGCAGCGGGTAGTTTGGACTCGCTGAACTCGTCCCCGCCGAAGTAAACTCGAAGCGCGCCGACGGTCAGACCGAACAGTCCCATCGCGATGACGAGGAATGCCAGCGAATACCAGGTCAGGACCGAGAGCAGACGTGTGGTCAACACCTCCAGCGCGAGGGTAGCGCCAGTGACGATGCCGAGGCCGACAAGGAACGGCGCTGGAGAAAGCGCCCTCGCCCCGCTAGCGCTGTTCGGTTGGCGCTGCTCCCGCTCGGTCACCCTGGCGTTGTACCGGTACTCGGATCCGTTGTCATTTCGCGCGCGAACGTTAGGGAGTCAACGCCCGAGGTCACGCGGGCAGCCGGATTTGATGCGCTACTCGAGCTAGACCGTGAGCCAACCGCACCCACTACCGTCACTTATCTATTCGATTCAGTGCGAGGCAGTCGATTCGCGTTTGGGGCAAACGCAGCACATGGTAGTTTCAACCCCTCCGAGCCGGCATGACCAACTCCAACACCAGCGATTCACCGCCACCTGATCTGAAGCGTCAGCGCGACGAGTTCCTCCAGAACTTCACTCAAGGAGCGCGCCTCACCGAAGAGTTCGTGCGTGAATACGATCGGGTAAACGCCCGCGTACGCGAACTCGAGGCCGAGAACGGGCTGCTTAGGGCGCGGATCGAAGAAGAAGACGTGTTGCGGGAAATGCTCCAGAAAATCACCGCGTTGGAGCAAGAGAAACGCGATCTGCTCTCAAGGTTCGAGAAGGCGGAGGCAGCCTCGTCAGCCTTCAGCGAGCGGTTCGAAGAGGTCGAAAATGAGTTCGCGAATCTGGCCAACCTGTTTGTCGCCAGCAACCAACTGCACTCGACCCTGACGCCGCGTCGCGTGGTGCGGCGCATCAAAGAAGTCATGGCGCAGCTCGTTGGAGCAGAGCGCTACGCGGTATACATGCGTAGTCCTGAGCGTACAGAACTCGTACCGATCGCCTGGGAGGGCGTCGAGGCGGGCGTCCTAGGGCCCGTGGCTAGCGACGACGAACGGTTTCGAGATGTGACCGCGAGCGGCAAGGCTCAGGTTCCGGAAGGCGCGCCAACTCAAGGTAGCGTCGAACAGCCGGCGGCGGTGCTGCCGCTTACGGTTGATGAAGAGAGCGTGGGCGCGATCGCAATATTTTCGACACTGCCGCAGAAAACGCGCTTCGAAACGATTGACTTCGAACTATTCAAACTGCTGGGACAACATGCGGCCGCGGCGCTGGTGAGTGCCAGCCTCTTCGAGCAGGCCGGCCGCAAGCTACCCGGACTTGAGGCGTTCGTTGACCTGAGCGTGTGACGAACGACCTTTTTCAATCTTTCCTGCTCCTCACTTGATACAAATACTGTTACGGAAATGGCCGAATATTCCTGTTTGATCGTCGAAGACTCGCCAATGATGCGGCAGCTGCTGGTGTTCGCGCTGGCACGCGTCAAGAACCTGCACGTGACCGAGGCGGACGACGGCGTGGATGGCCTGCGGAAGTTGGCGTCTGCGCGCTATGACATCATCGTGACGGACATCAACATGCCCATCATGGACGGGCTCAAACTAGTCAAGCGAGTGCGGAGCGATCCCGCGCATAAAGACACGCCCATCGTCATCATCACGACCGAGGGCTCGCAAGAAGACCGCCAGCGCGCCCTGCAGCTCGGCGCCAACGCCTACATTACCAAGCCGATCCAGGCACCCCAGGTGATCGCTACGGTAAAAGAGCTTCTGAAAATCGATTGATACCGGCGTCATCTTACGCGCGTGGTGGCTGACGCTATGGCCGTCCAATCAGTTGGGATCAAGATCTGCGGGCTGACCCACGTCGAGGACGTCCGCTGCTGCGTGGACAACGGTGTCGATGCGGTCGGCTTCAACCGCGTGGACGGTGCTGAGCGCTACGTAAGCGACGCACGGCTGATCGAACTGTGTCGAGCCGCGCGGGCAGCAACGGAGACGATCGCCGTCGTTGCCGACCCCACGCCTGAAGCCATCTTGCGGCTCTTCGACATGGGAATCGACACGGTGCAGTTCCACGGCGACGAGTCACCCGAGGAGGTCCAGCGCTGGGCGCCGCGAGCGTTCAAAGCCGTGCGCGTCGGAGGCCCGCAGGACGTCAGCCTCGCGGCGAGATTCGTCGGACCCCGAGTGTTAGTGGACGCGCGCGTCGACGGGCAACTGGGTGGTACTGGGGTGCGCGTCGATCTCGAATTGATTGAAGGCTTAGTCGACGAACGCGACGTGTGGCTGGCGGGCGGACTCACGCCGGACAACGTTGCGCAGGCGATTCAAAGCGTGCGGCCCCACGGCGTCGATGTGGCATCGGGCGTGTGCGCGGAGGGACAGCCACGTCGCAAGGACCCCCAACGGATCCGTGAGTTCGTCGCCGCGGTGCGAGGTGCATGACCAGGCTCCTGCTGGCCGGCGTGGTCGCGGCCGTCGCAGGCTGCAGTTCGCCGCGGTTTGTGGGAGCGGCGGCGGTCAGCAGCGGTGATGAGCCGGCGGGGCGGACGCTGGCGGAGTACGAACTGACCGACTGCCAGAACGCTGCGGGTGCTAAGGTGCGGACGCCAGCGGTGGCTATTCGCATGATCGAGACCGCGAGCGGCCGAGTGCTCGTGGAACAGCGCGCGGAATACGACTCGCTGGTGGTGATGAATGGGCGCCAAGGTAGGTTCGGCGCGATCACTCGAGCGGACAGCGGCCCGAGTCTCGGCCGCGACTACCGGCTGCCATCCGGCGAGCAGCCAGGGGTGTTCACGGTTGGCGCGAAGTACAGACAGAGCGGCGACACGCCTTTCGTAGTCGATGTTGCGGGCATCGCGTTTCGCTGCGCGATCGTCGTCAAAGACTCGCCGCCCCCCGCGGAGGCGTCATCAAACCGCGGGCGTACCGCTCCGTAACGGCGCTATGCTCGGCTCATGCAGAACCGGATCGCGAACCCAGACAGGCGCGCTCAGCGCGCTGGCTACTACGGCGACTTCGGCGGGCGGTTTGTAGCCGAGACGCTGGTTCCGGCACTTCGAGATCTCGAGGTGGCCATGACCCGCCACCTCGCTGACGATGAGTTCATCGCCGAGTGGAATGAGCTGCTCGCTCACTATGTTGGTCGACCGACAGCTCTGACTGACGCGGCGCGGCTCGCGCGCGCGATCGATCCGGCTAGCGGGCATCTCGAGCGGCTCGCGCTCAAGCGGGAGGACCTTTGCCACACCGGCGCTCACAAGATCAACAATGCGCTCGGTCAGGTCCTGCTAGCCAAGCGCCTCGGTAAATCGAGGATCATC
>JAUIKB010000178.1 GCA_030430975.1 Polyangia bacterium | reverse complement strand
ATCCTGCTCGGTGAGACTCACGCCCGACGTCTGGCAATGCGTGCGTAGCATCATCGACCCAGGCTTCTTAGGGTCGAAGTGCTTCTTCATTAGAGTGGCCCAGAGCAGCCGTGCTGCGCGCAACTTCGCCACCTCCATGTAGAAATTCATGCCAATGGCGAAGAAGAACGACAGCCTCGGAGCGAACGCATCAACATCCAATCCGCGCGCAACGGCGGCTCGCACATATTCCAAGCCGTCAGCGATCGTGAACGCCAGCTCTAGATCGGCGGTCGCGCCGGCTTCTTGCATGTGGTAGCCAGAAATCGAGATCGAGTTGAACCGCGGCATGTGCTCGCTGGTGTAGGCGATGATGTCTGAGACGATTCGCATCGACGGCTTGGGCGGATAGATATACGTGTTGCGAACCATGAACTCTTTTAGGATGTCGTTCTGGATCGTTCCCGTCAGCGCCGCCTGCTGCACGCCCTGCTCTTCGCCGGCGACAATGTAGTCCGCCAGAATCGGCAGCACGGCGCCGTTCATCGTCATCGAAACGCTGATCTTGTCGAGCGGGATGCCGTCAAACAGGACCTTCATGTCTTCGACGGTGTCGATGGCAACGCCGGCCTTGCCGACGTCGCCAACGACTCGTTCGTGGTCCGAGTCGTAGCCTCGGTGCGTCGCCAAATCGAACGCCACCGACAAGCCTCGCTGGCCCGCCGCTAGGCCTTGACGATAGAACCGGTTGGACTCCTCGGCGGTCGAAAAACCCGCATACTGACGGATCGTCCAGGGACGGCCCGCGTACATGCTGGCTCGGGGCCCGCGGACAAACGGAAACGCACCCGGGACTGTGTCCGTGAAGTCCAGCTCCTCAACGTCCGCTTGAGTGTAAAGCGGCTTGACCGTCAACCCCTCAGGCGTGTGCCACGACAGCTCATCGAGCGCGCCGCCCTTACGTTCCTTTGTAGCGATTTGTTCCCATAGCGAGAGGTCAGCCGTGGCTGGATGCTTCGTCATATCTTCTTCCGCGGGTGGTGGTTCGTCACCCTTGTTTCTTGTTGCGCAGAATTCGTTCAAGGCTGCGGCCAGCGACCGTCGCGATCGTGTCCGCGCGGCGCGTAGCGTTGAATGCGTTGTCAAAGCCGCCCGCCAAAAACGTCAGTGTTGGACGTCCAGAAACGTAGACGACGCCGACTGCGACCTCGCCGTCGTCGAACTCGGCAAACTGTCGCAGCCCGTGATGCGGAACGGTACGCGGCAGCGGACCCAGGTAATAGCCGGTCTGCAGTGCTGTGTTGAGAACGTTCGGTTCCGACGAGCTGACCACCAACCCGCCGAGCACCCGCGGTTCAACCGGCGGGGCGCTGGCACGGGCGCGGTAGTCTGCCTGATGCACGGTAAACACCAAGCACCGGCTAGCCACGCTGAGCATGACTTTGGCGACGCCCACCGCCACATCGGTCGCTGCCTCGGCGCTTTCCAGCGCCAACAGCTCCGCTTCGACCCCGGGAGCTTGAATGCTCGGCGCCGCCTTATTGCGGGTCAGTTCGATAACCGGCTCGCTGTCTGGTCCTGAGATGTACGGAATGCGCGGGGCCGCGATCGGCGGAACGACGCTCCCGCGAGCGCCGTAGTCTTGCGTTTGCGGTGGCTCGGTGTCGGGTCCGCCAGCCGCAGCATCGGCGATGTTGGTCAGCGGAACGACGGACGGGCGTCTGACTTCGGTTCCGAACGCTGGCGTGCCAGAAGTACGGCGACGCCGGTCGTCGGCATCGCTCGCAGCGCCCGCGACCTCCGCCAGGCTTCCGCGGACGAGCCGAACCGGCGAATCCAACGCGCGCTCGAATTCTCGCGCGGCGTGTCGATCAAACGGATCGGCGACCGCCACATCGATCGTCCCTGTGCGGACATCTTCACGAACCGGGACTCCAAGCAGCCGGCGACACATCCCCGTAGGCAGTCGTTGGACGAGTTGGTCGACCGGCTGCACCGACTTCACGAAAGGAATCGGGCTGCGAGCACACTCGGACTCAATCAGGTCTTCCAGGTGGGCAACCCGATCCGACAAGGCCACCAGGAAGTGCCGAGCGGCCAACGTGTGCTCGAGCAGCGCCACTTCGATATCGCGGGCTGCCACTGCCTCCGTATTGAGAAGCCGTCGTGCCAGGTCGACCGTCACGGCCGAATGCTGGCCCGGGCCTCCCGCCGAAGCAAACGCTGAGGTCTACTTACGGAACTGGAAAACGAGTTCAGTCCGTCGAACCAGCCCCAGTTCGTCCCGCGCGACGCGCTCGACGGCCCGTGGATCCTGCTTGATGCGCTGAACCTCCGCCCGGAGTTCGCGAATTTCCTGAGAAAGCCGCGAAACTTCTGCATCCGTCCGCGCCTTTTCCTTGCGCAAGGCTTCGAGGCGACTCAGCCCGGTAGAAGAAAAGGCCAGCCAGGGCACGGCCAATAGGGCCGTGGCCAACATGCCGAGCGGCAGGATCCGCTGGGCAAATAGCGCCAGGCTGATCGGACCCGCTGATCGGTTTGCACGCGGCATACATCCCTGTTGCCACAGAGTTCAGGAAAGAAGCCAGAAAACGGCGGTCTTGTGTTGTTTGGTGAGCAATTTCGCTATCATCCGCGCTCCAAAACGGCCGCATGAAAGCGCACGACCTGCGCGCGGCGCGTCCCTCGGGACGCGGAAGGGAAAGCGATGGAGCTGGACATCCTGCGGGCAGAGCTTGAGCGCCTGTATGACCTTGAAGAGTTAATCGGAGTTGCACGGGACATCCTTGGCTTTGACCCGAGCGCCATCGGCGGGACGGCAGCGAAGGGTTCATTCGTGAACGCGTTGACCGACCACTGCGTCGAACTCGATGCGGTGGAAGCCTTGTGCGACGTCGTCGTGGCGACCAAGTCCGACGTCAATCCGAAGGTCGTATCGATCCGCAGCTCCGGACTTCACTTCAACGACGACATCAAGATCGGCTCGACCTTCGGCGAGTACTCGATCGTGAAGAAGCTAGGCGAGGGTCGAGTCGGCATCAGCTACCTCGCGAAACGCGGCGACGACAACCTGCGATTGAAGGTCCTCCGCCACGAGGCCACGCGCGACCGCCGCGGCCTGCATCGCTTCCTCACCGTGTCTCGTCTTGGCGGCAGACAGGAGCACCCTGGTCTGCCTCAGTCGCTCGTTGCTGAGATCATCGACGACCGCTACGTCGTCGCTCACGGCTATCGCGACGGACAGCCGCTCAGCGCTCGGATCGCTCGAACGGGACCGATGCACATCAACGAAGCTCGCCCACTGCTCAAGGGCATCTTGGAACCGCTGGCCGCGCTACACAAACGCGGCCTCGCTCACGGCGATTTGAAGCTAGAGAACATCCTCGTCTCGCGTACGTCCGATGGCGCTACCGAGCTATCGCTGCTGGACATTGGCTCGGACCGTCTGAGAGCCCGCGCCCGGGTCACGAACGGTCAGAAAGAACTGTTCTCAACGGTCGGCTCGCCGAAGAGCGTCTCGCCAGAGCAGATACGCGGCTTGCTCGCGGATACGCGGTCGGACGTCTATTCGTTCGGCGCGATGCTCTACGAAATCCTGTCGGGCAAGCCCGTCTTCGATCCGAAAACAGCGATCGATGCCGCCATCGGACATCTGATGAAAGAACCCGAACCGCCGAGCGCGCGCGCCCCGCGGGGGTGGGTCGCAAAAGAGCTCGATGAGTTCGTACTCCGACTGCTCAACAAGGATCCTGACAAGCGTCCCAAAGACGCCCTCGCACTGCTCGAGAGCATCGAAACGCTGGGACGGACCGGTGGCGTCAAAAAAGAAAAGCAGATCTCCGACGAAGAACTCGACGGCCGCATCGATGCGTTGGTCGCTGACGCGCGGGACGAGTCTGCGGCGTTGGCTCTGGAAGCGGCGGTCGAAGACGGAGCCGACGCCGGCCGCGTCGCGGAGGCTTTCAGCGTCGCCGCCGACGAGATCTCAGGCGATGAACCGGGCGAGGACCGCGAAGCCAAAAAGGGCCTGCTATTTCGCGCAGCCCGACTCTACGAACAAGCGAAAGACGCGGAGAAAGCCGAACAGGTGTACGTTTGGCTTACCGAGCTCGACGCCAGCGACGACATCGCGGTCAGCGCTCTTGAGGACATCCGCAAACAGCTTGGGAAGTTCGAAGAGCTGGTCGAGATGCTCTTGGAACGGAGTGAGAAAGCCGAGAGCCGCTCGGAACGGGCACGCGCCATGGCGGAGATCGGTCACCTCTACGAGGAGACGGAACTCGATGACCGCGAACAGGCGCTAGTCGCGTACACCCAAGCGTTCTGTGAAGACGCACAGAACGACGAGTACGCCGAAGCCGTCGAGCGACTTGCCGGCAGCAACGCCGAGTCTTGGAACGAGGTGCTCGGTACGTGCAACGAAGCCGGGAACGCCGACCTCCCAGCCGAGGCCAAAAACCAACTCTTGAACTACATGGGCACGTGGTACGCGGAGCGCGTCGCCCGGCCCGACCTCGCGCTGCCTTGCTTCCAGGCTGTGGTCGGCACCGATCCCGCAAACGACCGGGCTCTTGAAGGCATGACCAGCATCTACCGCAAGGCTCAGCAGTGGCCGGAGCTGGGCATGGTGCTGACCCGGCGCGCTGATGCGTCCGCGATTCCCGCACGCTCGCGCGACCTGCGCGCAGAAGCCGCCGTGATACTCGAGCACCAGCTCGGTGACACGGGCGGTGCCCGCGACCTGTACGAACAAATCCTCAAGGACGATCCCGGCCATAAGAAGGCGAGCACAGCCCTCGGCAAGATCTACGAGCGCACGAACGACTTCCAAGGACTGGTCAAGATCTTGGAACAGCGCGCAGACGCTCTACGGGGCGACGAGCAGCACAGGGTGCTGTGCCGAATCGCTGAGATCTACGACGACAACCTGCGGGACCAAGACGGAGCAACCGAGCGGTACAAGGCGGTTCTCGAAGCCGATCCGCAGAACCTCGACGCGCTGCGTGGACTCGACCAGATATACAGCAAGTCGGGGCGCTACCAGGAGCTACTCGAGAACCTCCAGGCCCAAATCCAGGTCGCCGCGACCCCGAAGCAGAAAATTACTCTCTGGGAACGCATCGCCGGCATCTATGACGAGGAGTTCCTCGACCACGGCAAGGCGACCGAAGCGCTCGAGCAGATACTCTCGATCGATCCTTCGCACGACACGGCCCTGACCGAGCTCGCCCGACACTACCGCGTCCAGGATCGCTGGGAGGACCTGGCGAGCCTGTACGAGCGGCATCTCAAGTTGGTCACCGACAAGGACCGGCGGGTAGAACTGGGCTTGCAGCGCGGGCGAGTCCTGGCGGAACAAATCGGAGCGCCCGAGCGGGCGACGAAAGCATACGAAGCCGTGCTCGAGGTCGATCCCGAACACGGTGGGGCACTCGAGTCACTGGCGCGACTGCGAGAAACCAGCGGTGACGCCGACGCTGCCCTCGATGCGATCGAGACACTGGCCGAGAAGGCGACCTCGCCGGAAGCAAAAGCCGAGCAACACATCCGCGCTGCCAAACTCCTCGAAGGTCGAGGCGACCGCGACGCAGCCATCGACCAGTACAAGCTGGCCCTCGACGCGAATCCCAAAGACAAGACCGCGGCGGCCGCGCTCCGCTCCGCATACGCGGCCCGTGGCGACGCAAACGCTGCCATCGAACTACTAGAACGCGAAATGGAGCAGACCGACGGTCCGCGCGCGAAAGCCAAGCTTGCAGCCGAAATGGCGGTACTGGCCAGAGACCGCCTCAAGGATAAGAAGCGCGCCAAGAAGGCCGCCAGTGATGCGATCGGGCTGGATCCGACCAACCTCGACGCACTCATGATCCTCGGCGACTACGCCTTCGAAGAAGATCAGTTCATCTCGGCCAGCAAACACTACGAACAGCTCGCCAACCGAGCTGATGGCCTCGACAAGGCGCACGCAACTCGAATCTTGGTGCGCTACGTGGACGCACTCAGCAAGAGCGGGTCGACGGAAAAGGCGCTCGCGCCAATGGATACGCTCCTCCGCCTGGCACCGGACGACGTCGAGGCACTCGAGCGCGTTGCCCAGGTGACGTTTGAACATGGCTCACCCGAGCGCGCGCTGGAACTCTATCAAGATCTGCTCAAGAAAGGCGGCGGTGAGTTCAAAGGCAAGCGGAAGGCCGTTGCGTTGTTCCGTCTCGGCGAAGCGCTGCGTCGAACCGGAAAGCTAGACGACGCGATCGAGCCTCTCAACGAATCCGCCGATCTCGATCCGGGCGCACCGCTGCCGCTCATCTCACTGGCCATGGTCTATGACGCCCAGGAAAAGTGGGAAGACGTGATCAAGACCAAGAACCGACACCTCGACATGGCCGAAGGCGATGACCGCATCGCCCTGCTGATCGACATGGGCGACATCGCATCGACCAAGCTCAAGGACAGCACCCGCGCGGCGAAAAGTTACGTGGCGGCGCTTGAGGAGCGCCCCGACGACCGGAAGCTGCTCACGAAGCTCATGCAGCTTTACAGCGAGGAAAAGGACTGGGGCAAATTGGTCGATGTCGTCGTCAAGCTCGCCTCGTTCGTCGACGACGGAAAACAGAAAGCGAAGTACCTGCACACCGCTGCCAACATCTGTAGTCGACAGATGGGAGATCTCGATCGTGCGCTCGGATTTTACGAAGAGGTTCTGCGGCTCGATCCAGAGGCCGAGAAAGCGCTCAATGAGGTCATCGAAGTTCGGCGCCAACAGGGCAAACACGAGGATGTTGTCAGACTGCTCAAGAAGCGACTCGAGCGGGCGACGAAGGCCAAAGACAAGAAGACCGCCTGTACGACCTTCGCTGAGCTAGGCGATCTGTACCGGACTCACCTGGGACTCACGGAAAAAGCAGTCGACGCATACGAAGCGGCGCAGACTCTCGAACCCGACAACACCGAGCGGGCGGAGATCCTCGCGGACTTGTATGCATCAGACCCGGCCAAGTACCTCAAAAAGGCCGTGGCCACCCAGCAGGTTACGCTGCGCAAAAACCCCTACAAAGCCGACACGTACAAGTCGCTGCGTAAGCTCTACACCGACGTCAAGCAAGCCGACGCTGCGTGGTGCTTGTGCCAGGCGTTGTACGTTCTGAATCTCGCGGAGCCGGACGAGGAACGCTTCTTCAAGCGGATGCGTTCGGAAACGCCCGCCCACGCTGTCGAGGCGTTGAACGACGAGGACTGGCTCAACTCGATCCTGCATCAAGACGCCGACCCGCTGCTCACCAGCGTGTTCGCGCTGATCGAGCCGGCGGTCATCGCCGCTCGAGGGCAGTCGTACGAGGCGCTAGGGTACGATCCACGGTACGCGATCGACCTGTCGCAGCACCCCTATCCGATGAGCCAGACTCTGCACTACGCGTGCGGCGTACTAGGCATGACACCGGCGCCGACGTTCCAAAACACCAACGATCCGGGCGGCCTGTCCTTCTTGCACGCCTACACCCCGTCGATCGTCCTCGGCATGGCGGCGTTGGGCGCAGACGTGCCAGCGCAGGCAGCGTCATTCATCGCCGCTCGGCACCTCTCCTACTTCCGGCCGGGAATGTACGTTCGCCATCTCGTTCCATCCGGCACGGGCCTCAAGGCGTGGCTATTTGCGGCCATCAAGATGATCGCGCCGCAATTCCCGATCGCAGCCGAATTCCAAGGTCCCGTCAACGACGCGACCGGCGCACTCGAAAGCAACCTGCAAGGTCAGGCGCGCGACCAACTCGCGCGGGTCGTGACCAAGCTCCTTCAGAGCGGCGGCGCGCTCGACCTGAAGCGATGGGTGGCTGGCGTGGACATGACCGCCGACCGCGCTGGACTGATCGTCGCCCATGACATGGAAACCGCTACCGAGATCATCCGAGCTTCGGACGAGAGTTCCAGCGCCGTTCCCAATCAAGAGCGCCTCAAGGAACTCGTGCTCTACGGCGTGAGCGAGGGTTACTTCAGCGTGCGCCGAAAGCTCGGTATCGCCGTCGACCAGGGCTGACGGCCAGCTACCACGTCGAAGTCGCCAGAGTCGCGACCGGGTCTAGGCGAACAGCTCAAAGTTGGCGGCGACCGGGTCTAGGGTCGCGCCCGCGTAGTCGGGCGCGACGATGTGCTCAGCCGCGCGGCGCGGAAGTTCAGCTTTGCCAAAGGCCCGGTGAGCCGCCAGGCGTAGAATCCATCCGGACGCTTGGCGCGACGGACCTTGGGGTCGAGATCGAGCAGCGCAGGCTGCTTGCTCTTCGGATCACCGAGCATGCTCTTGGTGATGTCGTTCTTCGTGCGGTACTTGTCCGTGAACTTAAACCGTAAGGTCAGCTCGGCGAGGCTTGACGTGATGGGATCGCGAAGCCGGACTTTGCCGCCCGCCACGACCTCGATGTCCGAGCCCTTGGAGCCGAATTTCTCTATTTTGAGCCGGCCTCCCGTCGCTTCCGCCTTCAGCGTGAACTCGCCGGCATTCACCGTCGGTAGCGCGATCGTGTCGCGGATCTTGGTCTTGCCGTCGCCGATCTTGAGCCCGTTGATGGTTAAGTCGATTGTACCGTCAGCCTCGGCAAACTTGCCTCCCGGCAGTCTCAGTTCAACTGTGCCATTGAGAGCACCCCGTAGCGGCACCTGGGTCGTCTCACGGACATAGGGCATCTTGCCGATGTCGACGTTTTCAAACTCCAGGCTCACGCTGCGCGCGTCGTCGGCGTTCGAGGTGACGCCTTCGATTTCGCCATCGAAAGCTTCGGCGCCGAACGCGAGCTGTGTGGTCCCGACCAGCAGCCGCAGGAGACTGGCTCGTACATGGACATCTTCGATCGTGTAGACAGCTCGCTTCTGCGGTTTGCCGTCCTCGTCCGGCGGCCGCTC
>JAUIKB010000177.1 GCA_030430975.1 Polyangia bacterium | reverse complement strand
CGACCCGTTGAGTCCGTACTTACAATCGTTGGCGCGGCGGACCGCCTCGTCGGCGTCTTTGACGCGGGCAACGGCGAGCACGGGTCCAAAGGTCTCTTCTGTCATGACCAACATGTCGTCATTGCAGTCCGCGAGCACCGTCGGCTGGTAGCCGTACCCGCTGCCGGTACGATCGCCGCCAGCGAGCACCTTTGCTCCTCGTTCTCTTGCGTCGGCGACGTGCTTTTCGACGATCGCCAGCTGCACGGCGTTCTGCAGCGGGCCCAGATCGCTCATGCCTTTGCCGGTCGACACCCGGAGCTTGTTGGCAGCGCTGCCGAGCTTCGCGCATAACGCGTCGAAGATCGGCTCCTCGACGTAGACCCGCTCGATGCCGGCGCAGTTCTGCCCGGCGTTGTGCATACCCCATTGCAAGATGCCGGCGGCGGTGCGTTCGAGATTGCAATCCGTCAGAACGATGGCGGCATCTTTGCCGCCGAGCTCAAGGGAACACGGGATGAGCTTCTCCGCCGCCGCGCGCGCAACCTTGCGACCGGTCGGGACCGAACCGGTGAACACGATCGCGTCGACGCCTTCATTGATCAGTGCAGCGCCGACATCGCCCCAGCCCTGAACGACCTGCACGAGTCCCCTGGGCAGACTCTCGCTGAGCTGTTCGGCGAGCCAAGCACCCGACCGTGGCGTGTGCTCCGACGGTTTCATGACGATCGCGTTTCCCGCCAACAGGGCGGGCCACACCGACTTAAAGAAGTTCCCGATCGGGTAGTTCCACGGGGCGATGATGCCGATCACGCCCCGCGGTACCGCCTCGATGACGGCACGCTTGCCCGGAAAATCGAGTGGCGAGAGCTTCACTCTCTCCGGCGCTAGCGCCTTTTTTCCAGCGCGAATCACACCTTTGACGTAGTCGCCCGTGTTGCCGATCTCCGACATACGACATTCCGTCGGACTCCGTCCCGTCTCCAGTGCCAGCATGTCGCATCCGCTCACATGCTTCTCGAGGATGCGTTGGGCGGCGCGATGCAGAGCCTCCGCCCGCTGGTCGAAGCTCAGCGCCGCCCAGCTCGGCTGAGCTGCCCGCGCGTTTTCGATCGCCTGGACGACATCTTCGAGCCCGGAGGGCTGGACGGGCGTTAGGGGCGACTCGTCCGCGGGGCAGACGCTACCGGGTTCGGGGTGGCTCATGCCCCGGACTGTAACCGCTCGAAAATCGACAGGGTTGAGAATCCGTCATCGCCGCGCCGCTTTCGCGCGGGCGATCAACCGCAGCCGCCGCCCGGTGCACAACCGCCGTCGAGGCAATTACCGCTGTAGCAGACGTCATCCGATTCGCAGGCTTCGCCGAGATTCTGGCGAGCGCGACACTTCCCGCCGTCACAGCGCAGGTCCGGCCCGCAGTGGTCTTCGATGCCCGACGCCGTAATGCAGTCCTCGCCCGCGACCGGACTCTTGGTGCAGGTGCCCGTCACGGTCATGGGGGCTACGGCGCAGTATTCGCCCGCCGGGCAGGAACTCGGGATAGACAACGCGCAGGCACCTCCGGATTCGGCTGGCTCGGCGCACTTGCCGACAATCGCCATCGCGGTGGTGTCGTAGTCCAGGGCGCAGCGCAGGTCCGGTCCGCAAAGGGGCTTATCTTCCGCGTAGCAGTCGTCGCCCTTCTTGCCCGAGGTCGCCTCATCCGACGCGAGGCACTTGCCCGGCTTGCCGGCGTCGTCATCTGAGCCGATGCAGAAGCCACCAAACCCACAATCGGGTTCACTTCCGCCGCCGCATGCGGCGCCGATCGCAGCTGGCTTGACACACTTGTTCGTGTCGTCCGAGCACGTCAGCCCGGCGGCGCAGTCGTCGCTGCGCTTGCAGGCGCCGCCTGCCTGCTCGCGCGGCGCGCACTTGCCTGGGCATGACGAGCCCACCAAACAATAGTCATTCGTCGACTTACACTCGGCTCCGAGCTCGCAGTCCCCGCCCGTTTCGACGGTGCCCTGGAAGACCGCGTCGCACTCCGGCGTGTCCGGGTTGTCCTGGCAGCCGCCCGCCTTGATCGCCGCGATGCAGCCGTCGACCTTCGTACCGTCGTACAACACAGTGCCGGCATCGATGGCTGCCTTCAGCTTCGGCAGCTCATCGCGACTGGCCGTTTCGTAGGTCGTCTCGCAGTCCTCGCCGAGGGTGAACGCCTCGTACAGTCCACCGAAGCACCCCTTGAACAAGTCGCACGTTACGGCGCCGAGCTTCTTGGGGATGTCGTCGATCGGGACGCCGACGCCCGGGCCGTTCAAGCCGTCATCCGACGAACCTCCGCACGCCACCACTGGCATCACCACCACTACACTCGCCAATACCGCTCTCGACCACTTCATCGTTGCTCTCCCGTAGAAACCCACCACGCGGTGCGCTTTGCAACGTGCGTGCCACCTATACGTAGGCAGACTTCTGCCCGAAGCGTTCGCGCGCGGCCAA
Source organism: Polyangia bacterium (assembly GCA_030430975.1). GTDB lineage: Bacteria > Myxococcota_A > Polyangia > Polyangiales > Polyangiaceae > JAUIKB01. Next base: position 6,408 of record JAUIKB010000177.1, on the reverse strand, counting down.
GCGCCTTAGCCGAGCGTTCACACCGGCGATGAGAACGGGAAACGGGGGCAGGGGCGGAGTCCGAGGCCGAGACCGGGGCCGAGACCGAGACCGGAACCACGTGTTGGATATCAGAGTTAGACACACGGCGGAGCCGTAGCGAGCCGACGCGGAGCCCGCGACGCTAAGAGGCGAGCAAACAGTGTACGGTCTCGGCATGAACGACCCGTCGGTGCCGCTCGGTTTGGCCGACCGTGACGTGCGATTGGAGCGGGTAGGACCCGGACTGGGCTGCGGGTGTTCGCTGGTGACGGCGCTGATCCCCGTGCCGTGGCTCGGCCTCAAGGGACTGCTCCTGCCGATCGCGGTGATTGTGGTGGCGTGGGTCGCGACCCTCTGGACCCGACGTCCCGGAACGCGAGCGCGCCAGACGCTGCGGCGGCTGCAGGGTGAACTCGACGGCGAACTGGTCCTGCCCTCGTGGCGCGAGCCGACGGCGCTGCCGCAGCTGGTGGCGGCGATCGGTGGCGTGCAAACTCGGATTGAATTGACGAAGCGTCCGGACGGTCCGCTGTCGGTCGGGCTGATGTCGGTGGCTTCAGGCGCGGCAGCGCCGAGCCTGAAGCTGGCTATGTACACGTCGCAACGCTTTCCGTTTGTTTTCACGGTGTTGCCGGAGGCGATCCGGGTGGACGCCATCGTGGGACGGCTGCAACTAGAGCGGATCGAGCTACCGCCGGCGCTTGGTTCCGGCTTGGCTGGTTACGCACGGCCAGCAGGCGAGGTTTCGGCGTGGCTAAAACGTCCCGGAGTCGCACAGGCAATGAGCGAAGTGGTCATTGCGCACGCGCCTGTCGGAGCGCAGCTGTCGCTGGGGGAACGTGGGTGCACGTTGTTGACGTTGGTCGACGAGTCGGTAGGGGTCAGTGCGTTGGCGAAGGCTGTGGAAGGACTGCAACGGCTGGAGCGACTGTGGAAGGCCCGGGTCCGAGACCGATTGAAGAATGGGGACAATTGAAGTTCTTCACAGCACGTTGGTGTCGTCCATCCGCGAGTTGCAGCGCCATCCGCGTTTCGCGGATTTCGCCCAGCGCGGTGCGCAGCGCAGCGGCAGCGAGCCGACGCCGCTTGCGGCAAAAAGGCGAGCAAAGAGCGACCGAGACCGAGTCGGAACGTCACGGCTGGCGCCGCCGGAGATGCGCGTCGCAGAGGCCGGCCCGCCCCCAACCTTGAAGCCGTCAGCTGGCGTGTCAAAGTCAGTAGTCATGGGGGAGTGCAGCAGATTCGGCAAACGTCTTGCAGCATCGATGGTGGCGATCTTCTCCGCGGCGTGTTTCGCACTCTGGGGTGGCGGGGTCGTTCAAGCGTTCGAACTCGAGCGCCAGACGCGGCAGGTGGAGCGCGAGCTGGAAGCACTCAAGGCGTGGTGTCTTGCGACGCCGGAGTGCGACGCTGGTGCTCGGGATCAATACCGCTGAAATGCGAGATCTTCGAGACGAAGGCGAGTGGGATCACCTGAGCGGCTGGTTCACGGCACACAGTGCTGTGCAGGCGTCGACGAAATCGAGTCGTGTTGTCGTGGTGCGACGTGCTGGGCGAGCGACCGTCCTGATGCTCTGCATTGGCGTGCTGAGTTTCCACGCCGGACTGACGCTCGCCGGAGGCTGGGCGTTTCGAGACGTTGCGGTAGCTTGCGTGGGGATACTCGTGGGCGCGCTGGCCACAACTCTGTTGATGCTAGCGCCGGTTCGCACCGAATGGTCTGTCGCGCAGGTGCGCGTGACACGCCGCGGCTGGCCGCGGCTAGCGCGTTCGCTCCAGCGGCCGGCGGCTGCTGAACTGCTGAATGACGCTGACGGGACGCGCGTTCGGATTCGCAACCTGGCCGGGCAGGCGCTCGAGGTGCGTTTTGCACGGCTTGCCGAGGCGCGAGCGTTTGAGCGCGAGGCGACCAGCGTCATCCGTTCACTCCACCCCGACTAGCGCTGTCACGTCACCACGGCGTCCCGTCCAGCGCGTCATCGGCCAGTTCGATGACGTCGATTGCGCGTGTCGACGCGATGGCAAAGCGTCGCCTGGCCGGGTCGAGCGCGAGCGGCGTGATGGTTTGCTCGCCGACGTTGAAGCGCTCGGCGACGTCGGGAGGTTAGCACGCGGCCGGTTCCGGCAGCGGCACCGAAGCGGGGTGGCCCACGGGGCGGAGAGTTGTTTGACGCCCCAAACCCAAGGCCGGTGCCATTCACGAACGCTTCGTGCTTTACTCGCCAGCGTGAGTCATCTGACGAGCGCCGCCACGTTGTCTTGGATCGCGAGTTTGACCGGCGCGCACGCCGCGACTGCGGACGAACGCATTCAGTCCCTGTGGAGCGGGTATGGAGAAGTGCGTCGCGTGCGACTGCGGGGCGGACCGATGACGAGCGTTGTGCTCAAGTCGGTCAAGCCGCCGACCGAGGCCGATCACCCGCAGGGCTGGAACACCGACCGCTCCCACGAGCGCAAGTTGAAATCATACGGCGTCGAGATGCAGTGGTACCGCGAGTATGCGTATCGATGTGGCGAAGCGTGTCGCGTTCCAGAATGCCTGGCGACGCGATCGGAGGAGGGCCGCTGGCTATTCGTGTTGGAGGACCTGGACAACGCTGGATTCCCCGATCGCCGCACCAAGCTTTCTTCTTCTGAGCTAGATCTCTGCCTGCAGTGGCTGGCAGCTTTTCATGCGGAATTTCTCGGTGAGAAACCAGACGGCCTTTGGGAGGTCGGCACGTATTGGCATTTGGCGACGCGCCCAGATGAACTCAAGGCGATCGAGGACGATCAACTGCGGGACGCTGCGCCGGCTTTCGATCGGCTGTTGAATCAAGCTCAGTTCCAGACATTGGTGCACGGCGATGCCAAGGTCGCCAACTTCTGCTTTGCGCCGAAGGGCAACGAGCTAGCCGGGGTGGATTTTCAGTACGTCGGGGGTGGCGCTGGCATCAAGGACGTTGCGTACCTGCTCAGCAGCTGTCTCAGTTCGCGGGAGTGCGAGCGTCAGGCCGACGCTTGTCTCGACAGCTACTTCAGCCATCTGCGTGAGCGCCTGGCTAGCCGGGACAGCGAAGTGGATGTCGCGGCACTCGAGGCGGAGTGGCGGTCGCTGTATCCCGTGGCCTGGGCCGATTTCGTGCGCTTCCTCGCCGGCTGGTCGCCGGAACATTGGAAGATGCACGGCTATTCGATCGGCATGTTGCGGCGGGCGCTCGAAGGACTGTAGGCGCGCTCGTACGGCTCTAGGGCTACCCCTACGGTTGCGCGGTCGACGACGTGCCTTGTTCCGGTGGCGTCGTGGTGTCGGCTTTCGCCGGGACCGTCGGCGGCTTGCTATTCGGTCGCGGTACGTTGTCCTTCACGTTGCGCTGGACCGAGATGCGCGATTTTTCCTCCTCCGGTTCGGACTGGGCGGAGGTCTGGTTGGAGGCGCATCCGGTGGCGGCGGCGACGAGGCTGACCGTCGCGATGAAAAACGTAAATGTACGAGTTGAGATCATGCTTACCCTTGTGCAAAGAGCGCGCCACGAGCAGCCTGGGGCGCTTTGCTGCATCGCCCAGCTGCGTTTCGCTACACAACCGGGGCAATACGCTACGCTGGTGAGGCACAACGCGCGGAGCGCTGGCTTCGAGAACGAGCAACGCGCACTCTGCTCCCGCGCTGCTGGTCCCGCGCTTTCGGCAGTATGAGTAGCGGATCGCCCTAGCGCGCGCCGCGCGCGCGTCACTCCCCAAGCAGCAGCGATACGTTGCCCGGGTCGATCAGCGTGTGCTCGAACTTCCCGCGGCCACCGCCGAGCTGTGCTCGCTTCGCCTTGGTCGGCCATGCCGGATCGGACAGCGGTACGGTCGTGCCGGACGCATCCATCAAGCGGACGGAAAGCGGTCGGCAACTCTTCCAGAAGCGTCGCATCGCCTCTGCCTCGGCGTCCGAGGTCTTGGCTTGCGATAGTTCGGTGCCTTGACACAGTGACTTACCGCAGCCCGGCATGGCGAGCAGCAGCGCGATGGCGAGTGTGAAGCGTGTCGACACGCCTACAGCGGTAGCTTCCGGCCGGTCGCGTAGGCCAGCTTGATGGTCGCCAGTCGCACGTCGATGGCGGCGTTGAGTCGACGCACCATGGCGGAGATCAGCTCTTGCTCGGCGACGATCACGTCGGTCGTGGTGCCCTCGCCTTCACGCAGCAGGGTGCGCTTCGAGTCGAGCACCTGAATCGCGGCCAGCTCGAGCGAGCGCGCTGCCTTTTCGGCAACCTTGGCCTTCTTCCGATCGAAGTAGGCCGTGGTCACCTCGGCGCGGATGCCACGGCGCAAGGCTGCTTCGTCCGCCTTGAGTTTGGCGTGATTGGCCTCGAGCTCGTTGACGCTCGCCTTGTTGGTGAAAAAGTCGTTGATCGTCCAGGTCGCGGCTACACCCGCGGTCCATGAGCCTTGAAAGCCGGTGTTGCCGAACGCGTTGCGACCCGGCTTGGCGTACACGTATTCGGCGAAGGCATCGACCCGGGGATAGCGGGCACCATTGACCGCTGACGCGCTCTTGCTGAGCGCGCGTTGCCCCTCGCGGATCGCTTGCAGCTCTGGGCGGCGACGCACGCCCTCGCGCACGAGGTTCGCGAGTTTCGAAGAGTTCCGAAGCGGTTTGGGTGCGGCGAGCACGTTCTCCCCGAGGGCGTACTTGGGAGCTTTGGTCTGGCCCATCATCAGCGCGAGTTGTTCGCCTGCCAGGTCCGCAAACGCCTGCGCCTCCTGGACGGCCAGCTTGGCGCTGTCGACCATCGCCGATAGCCGCACGACGTCCGTCTTGGTCGCCGTCCCCGCAGCCAGTGCTGCGCGGGCGTCCTTCAGCGACGCCTCGCTTTGTTTTTGGGCCTGCTTGGCGACCGCGACCTGTCCCAGCCCGCGCACCCAATTGTAATAGGCGGTCACCCCGTCGGCCTGTACTTTGCGGCGCTCGGCGCGACGCGATGCGCGGACGGCCTTGGCGTTGGCTTTGGCTGCGGCGCTCGCGCTGGACAGACGCAGCACGTAGTCCGACAGCGGAACGGACAGATTGGCGACCAGGGAGTAGTTGTTGGCCGGAATCTCGACGTTGAAATCTAGCGCGGCGGCTCCGACCGGATTACCAGCCGAATCGAGCACGCACTGCCCGCCGCCCTGCGGGCACGGGCCCACGCTGACGGGGCCGACCGCGCCGGCGCCGAGCAGTCCGCCGCCACCACCGCCGAGGCTCGGGTTTGGAACGTTGATGCGCGTGTAGCTGGCGGTGAGCTTCAGGCGTGGGAAGAAGGCAGCCATCGCGGCGTCGACCTGGGCCGCGGCGGCGCGCATTTCGGCGCTCTTGGCGAGGATCGCGGGGTTCGATGTGCTGGCCCTGCGGGCGACGGTCTTGGCCGTCAGCCCGCCGGACTTGGGTCGCAAGGCTTGTTCGAGATGGTCAACGGCGACCGCTTTCTTGCGAGCGACCGGCGGTTTGGGTGCTGGGACGGGCGCCGGGTCGGCGGCGGGTTTGACGCCCGGGTCCGCTGCGTCGGCGGGCTGTGCGGTTGCGGATCCGACCGTGAGCAGACCGGCGATCGCCACGGCGTTTGCGACGCTTCGCCGCAGGTAGCGGCGCGGACTTAAGGGGAGTGTGGGCGTTGCGGGCATGTCGTTGCTCCTAAGCGTGGGCTTGTGCGCCGGTGGGTTCGTCGCCATCGCGACCGAACAGCCGCCGGCCGATCCACCGGGTAAAACGGTTCTTCGTGATGGCTTCCATGATGGTGTAGATGACCGGCACGACGATCAGCGTCAGCACGGTCGAGGTGATGACGCCGCCGATGACGCAGACCGCCATCGGCGCGCGCGCCTCGCCACCTTCGCTGATGGCTAACGCGACCGGCATCATGCCAAACACCATCGACAGGGCCGTCATCAGGATCGGCCGCAGGCGCAAGCGTCCTGCCTCGACCAATGCCTCGATCATCTCCTTGCCCTCACGACGCAGCTGCTCTGCGAAGTCGACGAGCAAAATGGCATTTTTGGTGACCAAACCCATCAACATGATCACGCCTATCATCGAGAAGATGCTCAGGCTCATGCCGGCAACGAACAGCGCGCCGAACGCGCCGATCAGCGACAGCGGGAGCGACACCATGATGGTGATCGGCTGCGAGAAGCTATCGAACTGCGCCGCCAGGATCATGTAGACGAGCAGGATGGCGATGAGGAGCGCCTCCAGCATGTAGCCGAACGACTCCATCATCATCTCGACATTGCCTCCCATTTCGCCGCGCACTCCGGTCGGGACGATCGCTTTCGCCTTGTCCTCGACGATCTTCGCCGCGTCACCCTGAACCAAGCCTTCGAGGTTCGCGGACACGACCACTTGGCGCTGTCGGTTTTCGCGTTCGATGCGTGTTGCGC
>JAUIKB010000176.1 GCA_030430975.1 Polyangia bacterium | reverse complement strand
CTGCGTGGGGTTGTAGATCTCGATGAATTCGGCACCGTTCGGAGCTACTCCGAGTTCGGAGATGACCAGGTGCGTGTCGCTGACTGGGGGCGCGCCGCCGCTTCCGCCGGAGCCGCCAGTGCTGCCTCCGCTGCCTGCCGAACCACCCGTCGAACCACCGCTTCCGCCGGAGGTGCCGCCGGAGCCACCTGTCGAGCCGCCCGAGCCACCTGTCGACCCGCCGGAACCGGCTGTTCCGGCGCTTCCGCCGCTCGTGCTTCCCGCGGTGCCAGCGCTCGAACTGCCGGCGGTGCCGGCGCTGCTGCTGCCGGCGGTGCCGCCCGTGCCCGCGGTGCCGCCCGAGCCGGTCGGCCCGGAGCTGGACGAATCGGAGCCGCATGCACCTACGGCGAAAGCTGAAACCACGGAACCAAGGGCAAAGAGCTTAAGAGTTTTCATACCGGGGAACCTGAACGCGAGGACCGGCGTCGTCAAGCGCTGCGCAAAGTATCTGTCAGTGAGGCCATAGCTGGTGCCGCCACAGAAGACCCGGTCGGTCAGCCGCTGATCGCCCGACTAGCCGTTGAGCTCGGTTCTCAACCCGGACCGCTAGCCGACGCGGTTCGCGGTCTGCTGGCGGCGCTAGGACTGCCCCTGGCCTTTGTCGCGATCTCGGGCATGTTCCCCGAGTAGACAAGATTCGCTTCCTTAGAAGCGACCTTGTGACCAATTTTAACGCATGGGATTACAAGCAAGCGCTAGCCGCGACGACTTTGCTGGCGTGGCTTGGTACAAGCGTCTGGTTCTGCTACGAGGCGCCTCGGAGGCGCCTCGGTTGGGGCGAGAGGAAACATGCGAATCATCCGACTTAGTGCGTTAGCAATCATTCTAGCCGGCAGCAGTTGCGTGCCAGCCAATCAGCCGGGCCAGACGCCGGCTGATGAGACTGCGTCACCGATCTCCGAAGAATCTAAAGAGACGGCTCGGCAAGGCGACGAAGCAATGCTGGCTGCGCAAAAGCAGATGGACGCGCAGATCGAGAAAAACCAAACGGAGATCAAGACCGCTATGGAGAGCGCGCTCGGCAAGGGAGCGCCCGGTCCCGGAGGTCAGGCTGCGAAGTCGGCAGCCACGGCGATCGCGGAGATCCGCAAGGCGGGCATCACGTTGCACCTAGCGCCGGTACTCGACGCCAACGGCAAGCAGGTCGCGGGTCAATTTGTCCATCTAGAAGATTCGTTCTCGAAACGAGTACAAGAAATCTCGCCAAAGATCGCCAAGAAGAAGGCGACTAAGGCGGAGATCAAGTTCGTTCAAGAGGGCGCTCAACAAGTTGGCAAGATCAACGCGCTAAAAGCACAGGTACGTCAGGCGGTCATGCCCGCGATGCAGGCGAGCTGGATGGTCGCCAGCGGTTCGATGACCACGATGCAGACCATCGCAGCGATGGTGCGGACGCGCCGGCAGATGGAAATGGATTGGACGGACAGCGACTACAAGCTGGTCCAGCAGGTGCTCGACCGTCAGAGCCGACGCGAGCAGGTCGGCGCGCTTTCGATCGCGATGATGGCGGCCTACCAGGCGGTCTTTGAAAAAGGTGCCAAGCCGGAGCTGATCGATGAGGTCGCGAAGGCCGGTCTGGCAGCGATCCCCGTCGAAGGCAAGGCGACGACCGAGCAAGCAAAAACTTATCTGGAAAATTTTGAGAAGAACGTCGACGCGGCCAAGCAAATGTACGAGACGCAGGCTCGAAAGGCGTTCGGTGATGCCCAGTACGAAGCGCAGTACAAAGCTCAGATCGACGGGGCCTTCGCGCAGATGAAGGCGGCGTCCTCGGCTAAGAGCGCGAGCGAGGTCATGGCGGAGACGGGTGAGCAGTACAAGGCTGACCTGCAGAAGTGCGCGCGTGGCGAGAAGCCCGGCCCGGGATCGATGGTAGGGCCGGGGGCGTGCAAGAAGGCCAAGGCGAACGCTGGACCGGACGGCAAGTTGACCGACGCGGCGATGGCTGAATTGACCGGCGGCGCCAAGGCGGTCGTTGAGGAGGCTGAGGGCGGACTCATGAGTCTGCTCGGTTCGCTGCCCGGTGTGGCGCAGGTCAAGGCTGCGTTCGACGGCGTCATGGCGCTTAAGGACGGCGATCCGGCCAAGGCGCTGCGCGCTGCGGCGGCGCTCGTGCCGGTACCTGGGCTGTCGGGTGTGCTCGAGACCGCGGCCAAGGGTGTTGACGCCGTCAACGATACGAAGAAGAAGCTCTCGCGCTGAGCTTTCACGCGGAGGCGGCGGTTTGCACCTGGCGCCGATATTCGGCCGGGCTGAATCCGAGATGGCGTCGAAACGCTTGGCTGAAGGCTTTCTCCGACGCGTAGCCGACGGCCTCCGCGGCCTGTGCGTTGCTGACGTCTTCGCGACGGATCAGGTCGGCCGCCACGCTCGCCCGCCAACGCGCGAGATACCGAGCAGGAGGCTCGCCGACCAGGTCGCTGAAGCGCTCAAAGAAGCGAGTTCGGGACATTCCGCATCGACTGGCTAGTCGTGCGGCCGACCAGTCGGCGCCCGGCTCGGAGTGGATCAGTGCGAGGGTCTTGCCGATGCGTTCGTCCGGTGTTTCGCCTCGCGGAATCAGCCTAGTCTTCGCGCGATTCGGAACTGAGTCGCTCGGCGTATTCGACGGACAGGCCTTGGTCTACCGGACGCTCCGCTTCGGAGTAACGAGAGGATTCCGGATCGCCGGCGAGAGCTTCCTCGATGAGGTGTGCGATGGTTGCCATACACTTCGGTTGTGCAACTGCCGTGCCGTTTGTCGATGGGAGAATCCGCATATAGGTACAACGCGCCACAGCTCCGGAACTTTCGTTCAGAACCGACCGGCGCAGCCAGCGGGCGGCTCTGACGGTGCCGGGCGCAGCGTGTCCGCGACTTCACAGGCCGTGGGCGCTGCGACACAGCGGGTTGGTCCTAGGTGCGAACCAAGATGCCCACCTGAATGCGATCTGTGCGCCCGATGTCATGGACAATGGCCGGGAATACCCGGGGAATTTTCGCTAGCGCACTTCGCGATGGAGCCCTGCGTCACATCGAAGCATAGTCCCGCCTATGTCTGATCATCCCCACGGTGGATCCATTGTCGGCGAGCTGCTCGCCGCCCACGGCGTGAAGTGCCTCTACAACCTTTGTGGCGGGCATATTTCGCCGATCTTGCTCGGCGCGAAGATGCACGGCCTGAAGGTCGTCGATGTCCGGGATGAGGTGACAGCGGCGTTCGCGGCCGACGCGGCCAGTCGAATGACCGGCATCCCTGGTGTTTGCGCCGTCACGGCGGGACCAGGCGTGACGAACACGATTACCGCTGTGAAAAATGCCTTTGAGGCGCAGCAGCCGATGATCGTCTTGGGCGGCGCTACGGCGACGGTGCTACGCGGTCGCGGATCGTTGCAGGACATCGATCAGCTGTCCGTGATGAAGACCGTCACCAAGTGGGCGGACCGTTGCAACAAGGTCGGCGATTTGGTCCCGATGCTCGAGAAGGCGTTCGCCAAAGCGAGCGAGGGTGTTCCCGGTCCGGTGTTCCTAGAGATTCCGGTCGACGTTCTGTACCCCGAAGAGATCGTCAAGGAGTGGTACCTGAAGGAGTCGGGAGTCGACAAGATGAAGGGCGCCGTCGGCGCGGCGGCGCAGCTTGCGATGAAGGGCTACCTGAAAAAGCAGTTTCACATGCCGCACATCTCCTTGCCGGGTGTGCCATCGCTCAAGAGCCCGTTTGCGGGTGATGTTGCCGACCACGTCGAGCAGGTCGCTGAAGCGGTCGCCAATGCCGAAAAGCCCGTGCTGGTCATCGGCAACCAGGCGATGGTCAATCTAACTCCCGAACGTGCGGACGACCTTGCTGATGCGGTGCGAAGGCTCGGCATCCCGACTTTTCTCGGGGGGTCATCCCGCGGCCTGCTCGGTCGCAAGAGTGATATTCAGTTCCGGCACAAGCGGAGCGCTGCGCTGAAAGAGGCAGATGTCGTGATCGTTGCAGGGTTTCCGTTCGATTTCCGAATGGGATACGGCCAGAAGATAAACAAACAGGCGAACCTCGTGAGCATCAACCTGGATGCGACGGCGCTGAAAAAGAACCGGCGGCCGACTCGGGCCGTGCAAGCACACCCCGGCCATTTTCTGGTGCAGCTAGCTGAGCGTGTAGAAGCTCAGCAGCGTTGGCAATCCTGGTTCGAGACCCTGCGGCAGCGCGAAGAAGCACGCGACAACCAGATCGCTAGCGGCGCTAAGAGCGACGGTCCGCTCGTCGATCCCGTTCACTTGTTTCAGCGCATCGAGGAGAAGATCGCCGACGACAGCGTGTTGATCGTGGACGGTGGCGATTTCGTCGCAACCGCGGCTTACATCGTTCGTCCACGCGCGCCCCTAAGCTGGCTCGACCCCGGCGTATTCGGAACGCTCGGCGTCGGCGGAGGCTTTGCGGTGGGCGCAGCATCGGTGCGTCCGGATGCCGAGATCTGGCTGTTCTACGGCGACGGTTCCAGCGGTTACAGCCTGGCAGAGTTCGACACGTACGTGCGCAGCGGGTTCGCGCCGATCGCCATCATCGGCACCGATGCCAGCTGGCAGCAGATCGCCCGAGATCAGGTGACGATTCTCGGCGATGCGGTGGGCACCGAGCTACGGCGCACCGATTATCACGTCGTCGCGCAGGGGTACGGTGGGCACGGCATCTTGCTCACCGACCCGGCCAAGATCGACGAGACACTGGACGAGGCCAAGCGTCTCGCCAAGGCCGGCACTCCGGTGTGCATCAATGTTCACCTGGCATCGAGCGACTTCCGCGAGGGCTCGCTCTCGATCTAATCGCCGGCTGAATCCCGCGCTTCCAGCCAACGCTCGAGCCTGCACAAGGGTTCGGCGCCTTCACGCGCCGCTTTGGCCAAACGCCTCAGGGCCGCGATCTTGCGTCGGTCCGCAAGTGCGCGTCCTTGGGTCGCACTCCACAGCTGCTCGATTTCTGCGACGCCCAGTTCCCGCCACTCTCCCGGCTGCAGATCGCTCACCGTGATCGGACCGACCGATCGACGATGGAGCTGCAGCAGCGGCAGCTGAAGCGCAGCGCACATCCGCCTGAGCTGACGGTTCTTGCCGGCGCTCAAGGTGACGAGGACCTCCGTGTAGTGCGCGCTGCTGGCGAGAACGGTCGCCGAGTCCGCCCTGAGCAAGCCGAGTGCGCTTGGGACTCCTGTCTCCAACGCTCGCAGTCGCGGGTCGTCGTGTGCCAGCGCGGCATGGAGCCACAACCAGTACTCTTTGGTAGTGGCGTGGTCCGGCTGCAGGACGGCGTTTGCGAGATCGCCGTCCGACGTAAACAACAGCGCGCCCGTCGTGTCCCGATCGAGTCGGCCGACAGGAAAACAGCCCGCCGGCATGTCCGCCAGCCAGGTCGACAGATCGCGCCGACGTCCTGGGTCGCGCGCCGTCGCGGTGACGTGTCGCGGCTTGTTCAGTACGAGCACCGGATGAGCGGCGCGGGGCAGCACCGCTCTGCCGTCGACCACCACGTGGTCGCCATCGAAGACGAGACGCGGCGCGGCACGCTCAGGCGATCCGTCCACGCGAACGCGGCCGTCCGCTATCGCCTTGCGGATCTCGGTCAGCCCGAGCGGTGTGGCGTCGCGCAGGAACTTGTCTAGTCGGCGCGGAATCTGAGTGTAGAACGTCACGATAGGGGAGCGGACGAAGGCGGAGCCGTGGCGGCGATGATACATTGAGCACCGCGCGATGGCCGCGCCTTGCCGGGAACTTGGGGATGAGCGGTTTCGTTAGCGTCAGGGCCGGTTGATGCCAGGTACGTCGCATTTGGTGCAGGCGACGCCGGACGGCGCGACGACGTTGCCGCAGCCTGGCGATTCGGTCGCCGGAAAGTACACCGTGGAGCGTACGCTGGGGCAGGGGGGAATGGGCGTCGTGCTCGCCGCGCGTCGAGCCGCCGACGGTGCGCAGGTGGCCGTCAAGATGCTGCTCGGCGTCGCCACGGAGTCGCGCGTTGAGCGGTTCATGCGCGAAGCGCGAGCGGCCCAGTCACTAACAAGCGAGCACGTCGTCCGCGTGTTCGACTTTGGCGTGCAGCACGGCGTTCCGTTCATGGTCATGGAGCATCTGGCTGGCGGCGATCTCGGCGCGCGCTTGGCGTCGGCAGGGCGACTGGGCGTCGCCGAAGCGGTGGACCTGGTGCTTCAGGCGTGTGAGGGACTGGCGCACGCGCACCGCGTCGGCATCGTGCACCGGGACATCAAGCCGTCGAATCTATTCGTGACGCCAGGCCCCGACGGCGCACCGCTAGTAAAAGTTCTCGATTTCGGTATCGCCAAGGACCTGGAGCGCGCCGGCGATGACATCGCCCTGACCGCCACGCGCGCAGTGCTCGGTTCGCCGCCGTACATGTCGCCCGAACAGGTGCGCCGCCCGCGCGACGTGGACGCGCGCACGGACGTCTGGTCTCTCGGCGCGACGCTGTACACTATGTTGGTCGCACGTCCGCCGTTTCCGGGCGACCACGTCGGCGCCGTCTACGCGGCGATCGTCGCGGACCCGCCCGTGCCGCTCGCGAGCTTGCATTCCGCGCTTCCCCTCGGCCTTGAGCAGACCATCCACTGGACGCTGGAAAAGCAGCTCGACGAGCGTTGTCCCAGCGTGTTGGCGTTCGCGCGCGCTCTGCAGCCGTTTGCGACGGCGCTCGGGCAACGCACCTGCGCGCGCATCGCGGAGCGGTTTCCGGAATACGACGAAACGGCTCAGGTACCGAGTCTTGCGCAGCCCCACGGCTCGATGACCGCGACCGATCCACGTGCCCTCGCGCCTGCACCGCCGGGCCCCGCCGTTCCAACCCACAGTGGTGTTCGCTCCGTGGGGGACGCGCCGCGGCGGCCGCTGGCGATGCCGGCGGTGTTGGGAGCCATCGGCGTAGCTTTGCTCGGCGTCTTGGGCGTGGTCGGCTTGGTCGTCGTCCGTCCTTATTTCGCGGACGCTACTGGCGCGTCGCCTGGCGGGTCTGCTGCTGAAGACCGAGCTGTCGGCGGCGTAGCGTCTTCGGACGTTGTGCCCGCGCCCGTCGCTCCAAAGCCGGGGTCGAGCGTCATCAGCGATCTGCCGGTGAAGCGCGGGTCGGCCTTCGATTTGAGCGGGAACGTCAGCACGGCCGTGGCGGCGGCCAGGAAGAAGCTTCCGGGCGCGGGTCTAGCGATCATCACGTTCAGCGGTGCTGGGTCAGACGGCCGCGTGGACTTGTCCGACGACGACAGCGCCGTGAACTACGGTTTCATCAAGGCCGACCGCTGCGTGTTCGCGATACCCTCGGACGATACGTGGATCGTGACCGTTGAGTCCGGCGCGAAATGCTGGATCAAGAAGCCTGTCCGCCTGCCGAAGTGTGGTTTGGCGTCCGTGGTGAAACGCGCCCGGCGGCAGCTCAAAGTGCCGCAGGTCACCAAGTTGACGGGAACGTATCTGGCGGGCCCGGGCGGATCCGGCATTTGGAACATCGCAACGCCGTCGAACGATGCCACCGGCGTGCCCGACGATTGTTGACAGCAGCGTCACGAAAAGCGGTCGAAGGCACTGCTGTACTCGACCCGCCCCTGCAGGTCCGTCAGCGTCCCAATACGGAGTTCGACCACCTGAAACGCGCCCTCGGGCGCTTCCCAGCGGCAGCTCAATCCGTGTTCAGTCGCCGACCGAAAGCCCGCTCGCGCATAGAACGCTGGATCGCCGAGCACGACGCACAGTGACTCGCCGGCGGAGCGCAGCGCGTCGAGACTAGCCGTGACCAGCTCGGTGCCGATGCCTCGGCGCTGCCGGTCGGGACGCACGGCGACCGGTCCGAGGGCAAGCGCTGGCACGTCGCCGAGCGGCGCCTTGACGGTTGCCGGCGAATACATCGCGTAGCCTTCCACGACCCCCGAGCGAACGGCGACGAACTGCTGAACGCCGGTTTGTTTGTGAAGTTCGGCGACTAGCTCCGCCTCGTCCGCGGACGGAAAGGCGCTGCGAAGCAGGCTGTGAATAGCGCTTCGCTCGCCGCGCGCCGCCGGCCGAATCCGGCGCGCGTCGCTGGGTCGAACCAAGCTGTGGCACGCGCCTTGGCGCGCGAAACCGAGACGCTCGTACAAGGCCATGGCCGGACCGTGGTCGTCAGCGTCGAGCAGCGCTCGCTGGATGTCGCGGTGCTCGAAGGCCTCCTCGGCCACGGTCGTGATCAACGCGCTACACACGCCGCGGCGCCGCATGTCTGGGTGCGTCTCAACGGATTGAAAACGCCCGAGCTCCTCGCAAACCACGAAGCCGCACTGTCCGATCAGTCGCTGGTCGTGGAACGCGCCCCACCAGGTCGCGTGCCCGGCCCGGAGCCACGCGAGTTCGGTCGCCCGAAGCCGCTGCTTGAACGCGCGGTAGCCTTCGTCGCCCTGCTGCTCCGCTGGATCGCAAGCCTGGCTCAGCGCGACCGACTGTTCCCACTCGGTTTCCCAACTCAGCGGTCGGATGTCGATCACGACGGCCGGCGGGCGGTCTGCGCTCGGCGGGGTCTCGATCGCTAGCGCTGCCCCGCCGTCTTGATGCAGCCCCAGGCGCTCGGCTTCGGCGAGCGTCGCGCCGGTGATGTCGCGTCCGCCCCACTCGATGCACACATGCTCAACCTTTGGCCCAAACTCGCGTTCGAATCGCCTCACCCAGGGTTCGATGCGACTGGGCGGGTCCGGCAGCATCAAGAGATTTCCGTGATAGAATCCCGGATTGCTCGGCGTGCGCGCGACGATGCAATCGTCGTGCAGCTCAACCGAACCCGCCAATCCGATGAGGTGGACCTTGGTTCGGAGCAGATCGGGGAGCCGCTTGAGCATCCCCGGAATCGTA
>JAUIKB010001176.1 GCA_030430975.1 Polyangia bacterium | reverse complement strand
CCAGGCTTGCACGCCAACAGTGCTGCGCCGACCGGGGTAACGGTTCCGCCGAAGAACATCATCCGACGCAGCGCCTCGCGCCGCGGGGCAGCGTCGTGCGCCTCAGCCACAGACGATTGCCACCACTCGGCGCCGACTATCCCGGCGCTGTCGACGCCCTGCGTCTTCTTGAAAGAACCCTTTTTGTCACTCATGGCTAGCTACCCTCGCTGCTGTCTGAGCTCCGTGATGAAGCTATCCTCAAAAACCCCGTCGACTCGAATCGAGTACCGGAAGTACGGCTCTGTTTCGACCCCGTGAAAATCGTGGTCATTGAACCAATATGCTCGGGACTTCACAAGTGTCTTCCGCTGCGCCTCGTCGTCCCATAGAAACAGAGTCTTATCGCCCGCCGGGCAAATGCTCATAAAGTGATCAGGCTCGCGTTCCGGCACTGGGTCGCCATCCCGATGCACCGTCCCGTGATGGTTCGGGTCCAGGCCCATGATGTTGCAGCGCCCGATCGACGCAAACGGCAGGGACTCCACCATGGCGATTGTCTTGGGAAAAAACGTCTTGGCTTCGCGCAGGAACGCCTTGCCCGCCGCGTCGCTCTTCTGATCCCAGTACTTGTTCGGGATCATCTCGTAGAACGCCTGCCACGGGAAATACACACCGTGTCGAATCTTCAGGTACTGCATCTGCGCACGCGTCAGCTCGTGCTCGCGTTCCTCACCAAAGTCGCTCACGTCGCCATCCCGAACGTCGCCAAGCGACAGGAATCGCGCTGCGTCTTCTTCGGACAGCCCCGCCAGAACTTCCCCGTAATCCCGGTACGGTTCGGCGGCGAACACCGCCGGCATGATGCCCATCGAGCGATGACTGCCGCCCGTGTAGGCAGAAGGAAGCCGTGCGAGCCCCAAGCAGACCTCTTCGTGCACCGCTTGCAGCGTGTCGGTTTCGATCAGATGCGCGAGGTCGATGTACGGCTCGCCCCAGATGCCAACAATGCTCACGGCCGAGACTATGAGTGAGTTACGCTGAGGACGCCAATGCCTGCTGACGTCACCATTCCCGCGGCCTACGTGCCCGATCCCACCGACCCTCGATTCCTCGGTTTCGATGACTTCGCCGACCGCGTCGTCGATACAGGAATCCTCACCGATCCGTGGTTCGAAGGAGTACCTAGGATGCAGGAGCAGCCGCTCGTGCTCACACCCAAGCTGCGAGACCAGCTGTACCGGGCCGCCGAAGGCGTCGCTGGCGCCTACAACGAGCTGGCGTTGATGTGCCACGACCACCCTGAGCTGGCCAAAGACTTTCTGCAGCTTACTCCGCTGCAATTAGCGATGTGGGAATCGGCCGCACCGATGTGGCACACCATCGCGCGCGCCGACGTGTTCATGACCGACGATGGTCCTCAGCTAACCGAGATCAACAGCGACACGCCGACCGGCGCGGCCGAAGCGGTGGTGCTGAACGAAGTCGTTCGAGCCGCCCACCCCGAACTGCACGATCCCAACACTGAACTGCTAGCGAGATTTTCTGCTGCTACTACGCAAGTCGTTGAAGCGACCGAGGCTATCGGAAAGGAGCCTCTGCCCCGCATTGCCGGCTTAGTCTTCCCAACGGAACACACCGAGGACCACGGACTCATCCGCCTCTACAAGCGCTGGCTCGAGGCCTACG
>JAUIKB010000175.1 GCA_030430975.1 Polyangia bacterium | reverse complement strand
TGGGCCCAAACAGTCCGCCAACATCGCGCCTCCTCGATCGTGGCTGCGCGCTTCGCGACATCGTACACGACGGTTCGGCGAACACATGGAACAATCAAATCATGAGAGTGCGAAGTTTCTACCCCGCGGTCCTGGTTACGTGCGCGCTTGCGTGCGCGCCGGCACCCACACCGCAGCCGACCAATCCCGACGTACCTGTTGCACAAACCGCCGAGGATTCCGGACCGAGCGCCGCCGAGCTGCTCGAACAAGGGCGCGCTACCAAAAACCGGGACGAGTCGGCTGCCTTGTTCAAACGAGCGGCGGAGAGAGCACAGGCCGACGCCGACGCCAACCCAAAAGACCGAGACGCATGGGCCAACCTTGGCAAAGCACATTTCTATATGGAGCATGATGCCGCCGCCGCGGCGGCTTTTGAGCGCGCGCTTGCCCTCGATCCGAAGCACGGCCCCGCCCACTTCTACCTTGGGCTCCTGCGAAGTTACGCGAGCCGACCCGCAGAGGCGCTACCGTACTTTCAGCGCGCGACTGAAGTGGAACCCGACAACAAGCGAAACTGGTTTCAGCTCGGACGGATGCTGCTCCAGACGGGCAAGCCTCGCGAGGCTATCGCTGCGCAAGAACGGGCGGCGGCCCTCGACCCCAAGGACGCGCGCATCCCGCAACAGATCGGCGACGCGCATGCCGAACTGGGCGAGCACGAGTCCGCGCTGGCCGCGTATGAGCGATCGCTCGCGCTCGATCCAGCCGACGTTCGAGCGACGTGGAACGCAGGTCAGGTGGCGCAGAACCTCAACCAATCCGCTAAAGCCGCGCAGCTGTTTGCAAAGGTCCTGCAAATCGACGCCAAGGAGTGGCGCGCGTACGCCAAGTTGACTCAACTGTATCAGTCGATGGGCGATGCCAAACGCCGAGATAAGGCGCGCCAGAGCTTGCTGGCATTGCGAAAGCGAAACGACATCGACGACCTGAAGAAGGCGAACGAATTCTGTCGCGACCAGTTCTCTGTAGGCGCGAGGACGGTCTTCGCGATGGAGCCGTTTCCTGACCAAAACAGCGAATCCATCTTCGTCTTCAAGGTAGCCGTCGACAAGAAGGTGCAGCGAACGATCGTCTACGGGTTCAACAAGACCACCAACGCGATCGCCAAAGAACAGGGCAGCGCCCTAGTTTATCACCTGGAAATTTCCGGACCCGGAAAGCAACAGCTGCTCGGCATGCACCCGAAGCTCGACTACGATGCGGTCAAGTCCAAGGTCGTCGCCGAACTGAAAAAGCCGAAGAAGCGCCCGTAGTGTCGTGGCGGAGCGAGCCGGCGTCTAACCCGACTACAACGGTGCAACTACGTGTCGAAGGGTACGCTTCCGGCGGGTTCGTCCGCCCCATTGACTTCGTTCGGGCTCTCGTTTCGCACTGCAGCATGTCATTGACCGAAGGCAAGCGCGTTCTGGACAGTCTTGCCGAAAACGGATTCGTCGAACTTGACGTCGCTGTGGATCGTTCCCCGGAGCATCTAGTGAACGAAATCCGCAACCTCGGATTGGAGTGCACGGTGCTAACGCCTGCACCCGAAGCGATGGCCAAGTAGTTGCACGGCGACTGCGCTTCGAGCCGCTCTGCCTGGGCGCGTACGGTCAACCGGTGCCGGTGCCGAACACGTGGTGTCAGGTTCCGGCGACGGAAATCCCCTGCTCGATCGCGTACCAAGGAGCGGAGGGGCAGCTGATCGTGACCAGTGACGAGCTGACCGAGCTGCCGGATCACGCGGGTGATGGCAACGCAAGCCCGCCTATAGAGTAGGCACCCGGGCGCCCATGTCGTAACTGAGCTCGTCACCGTTCGAGGCTGTGCGGCGATTCGTGCAGACGTCTACACCAACGATGTCGTTATGTCCCTCATGTCGATTTGCCACGACGGTTTTCACGAGACGCGAACAACCCATGCATTCCACCGGGCGGATGCACCCGATCTGTCGGCGCTTCACGCGGCGTTTGAAGACCATCCGAACACAATCGGGGACAGCGTGCGAACTGCCCCCACCAACCAATTGGGCAGCTCGCCGTTGGACCGTTCCCAGTTCGAGCGGCTTGGGAACGATCCATGAGGACGGTACGCGGACGACCCTGGGCAACGTCTCCCAAGACTGGCGCCCGCTCGATCTGTCTGGATTCTGGATTGCCTTAGAAAAGCCCGAGCCTGGCGGAGAGATGGTGATGGTCGACCTCGCACCGGGGCGCGACCCTCACGAAGCTGCGCTTGGGCGAGGCGCTATCCCGATCCGCGGTCACGGTGGGGAGGTGATCGCCACCGTCACGCTACCCTTCGCGCTGGGTTCGGCGTTGCGCTTGTCGAGTACCGGTGCCAGCTTCGACCGGTACTGGCTCGAGTACCTCTTCCGTGACCGGGCCGGATTCTGCGCCGAGTTCTCTACACAGTGGACGAGCCTGGCACGCGCGCTGCCCTCATCGAGATGATCGAAGGCAGGGCGCCGCTCGAGCCGCAGTCAGACCGATGACGTATCCGGCCCCGTCCGTTCCCACGTACGTCCAGCGCCCAACCACCGTACGTCTCAACGTGGCTGGCTTGGCAAACTTCACGCCGGCCTGAGCAAAGCAGAACTTGGCAATGTTTAGCGCCGCAAAGTGGTCATTCGTCCGACAAATGACGCTCTAGCTCGCGCAATCCCGCCCGGATAATCTCGGTGTCGGTCTGGCCGACGTAGTGTTGCCGCAAGTTCTCGAGAGTCCTCGAGTCAGCGACCGTGAGTCTCAACGTCTTCATCCGGGTCGGTGCCGCGCCCTTCTTGCCGATCTTCTCAACCCAGCGTCGGTACTGCGCGCCCGGGACGCCCCGGAAGTCGGGCGGGTTCTCAGCGTGCTCACGGAGCGCTGCTAGCGCGACCGCCAATTCGTCGGGCATGTCGTCGATCGCGACGAGACGCGGCTTCTTCAAGACAACAGCCGGAAGCACTTCCAGTATTCGCGGCTCACGCTCCCCAGCTTTCAGGTAGCTGCTCAAGGGTAGCGGTCCCGGAGGCGGCCGGGGCGATGGGCGGTTGGAAACCAGGACGCCAGCGTGGACGAGTTTCGCTACCACTCGCTGAAACTCCGGCTCCGGCAAGACCTCTCCCCGAGCGACCCGACGGGCGTGATTGCGACGCGCGCGCCGTATCAGCGCCTTGTCCTCGGGCTTCATATGAACCTCGCCAGATCGATTTGATATTTTTCAGCCAAAGAAAAAAACCGGTCGGAACCGCCGCGGCGAATGTACTCGGCAAGCAACGCTTTGTTCTTGTCTGGGGCTTTGAGCGCCTTGGACACCAAGACGTAATCGACAGTCGCCACAACAAACTCGACATGGGCACCTCGGAACAACACCTCAGTTTGTGTTTCGGTTGGCATCCAAATCTCGTCCGCCAATGGATCATGCTCGAGGCCCTCCTTTTCGAGCAGGCGCTTCCATATTTGGAGCGTGGCGTATTCACCCCGCACCTGAGCATCCACATCGATCGTTGCTAGCAACGGGAGTTGAGCCTCACTCACTAGCAGCGCCATCTGTCCCAGGATGGTGAAACGCGTGTGGCGAGGCACCGACAGACCTTCCGCGGTCGCCTCTTTCGCGATCGACGCCACCTCAGCGTCCAGCTTGCGGGCCAGCCGCATCATGCGCGATTTCACATTTTATTGTAATACACATTTTTAGATTGTGCAATGCGGGGAGCATGCTCCCGAACCGGCGCAATACGTCATCGCTGCTCCGTCGCCCGAGATCCGACACTCTCAGGAACGGTTCACTAGCGCGAGCTAGCTACTACAGCCGCAGCCCGCCGGTCCGCACGTCAGTTTGACCCCGAGCACGTAGTCACCTTCGTCATCGAACGCGGTCGAGCC
This sequence comes from Polyangia bacterium, assembly GCA_030430975.1. Taxonomy (GTDB): domain Bacteria; phylum Myxococcota_A; class Polyangia; order Polyangiales; family Polyangiaceae; genus JAUIKB01. The sequence continues at coordinate 5,014 of JAUIKB010000175.1, read as the reverse complement.
GTCGACGACGATGATGTACCAGCCGTCGTGGGGCGCCGTGTAGTTCTTGGTGCCCTCGAAGTAGTCATCGCAGATGACTTTGTTGGTACACGCCGTGTCATTGCAGCCGGCGTTCGAATACAGCTTAATCGTGGCGTCCCAGAAGCTGCTCTGACAGCCCCACGACGTATTGAGCGAGATCTGAATTGACTCCGCCTGACGCAGATAGATCCGATAGGTATGATCGTATCCGGCGTCGTAACAGCTGCCGCTGTCGTCGAAGCGGTCGTGAGCGTTGCACGTGTCAGACGACACTAGATAACCACTGCTATCGCTGGCATCTAGCCGGCTAATGGTGCGGGCACCGCTGCAGCGATCGCGACTTTCAGAACCGTTGGCGCAGGCGACAGCCGGCGGCGGACACCCGTCTGGCACGCAGCTCCCGCTGGAGTCGCAAACCTCGTCGGTTCCACAATGCGCATTCGTCGTGCACTCAACGCAGCTTGAGGTGCTCCCGGCCGCTTTGCAATGCGGCGTGGCGCCGCCGCAAGCGGTGCAGCTTGGACCACACGACGAGCTCGTCGCGCACACCGCGCACTGACCGCCGCTGCAGGTCTGATTCGTTGGACAAGACGTCGGAGTACACAAGCAGGAGCCGCCGGCGCACTCGGGTGTGGCGCCGGTGCAGGCCGCGCAGCTCGGACCACAGTGCGCGGCCGTGTCACAAGCAGCGCAGGTCGAACCGTTGCACCAGTTGCCGCTACCACAGTCGATATCGTTCACGCAGCCGACGCACGCGGTACCCGCGGCATTGCACACGTCGCCGGACGCGGCGCAGTCGGTGCAGCTGGCGCCGCAGTGCGCGTTGTCGTCGCACGTCTTGCATACGAAGTTGTCGCACCACTTTCCAGAGCCGCAGTCGGTGTTACCGCTGCACTCACGGCAGACGCCATCTTGGCATCCGTACGGGCAGTTCGCGTCGGTCGGCGCGTAGCTGCAGTTTCCGTCTGTGCACGTTCCCGCAGAAGCGAACGTGCGCTTGGTGTTCGCGTCGACGCAGTACGGAGCGTCCGGGCTATTGCACGTGACACCAGCGCACGGATCGCCATCGCACGCGCCACCCGAACAGCCGAAGCTGCAGAACTCAGTATGTGACGTGTAGCTGCAGTTGCCGTTCGTACACGTTCCCGGCGTATCGCCGACCGTCAGTTCATTCGGGCCGCTGCAGTAGTTCGCTGGGGGCGTGTTGCACGTCACGCCGATGCACGGATCGCCGGTGCACGAACCCATCGCACAACCACCTGGGCAGAACTCCGTATGCGAACCGTACTCACAGTTCCCCGCGTTACAGTTGCCCGGCGGGTCATACACCGTCAGGTTGTTTGCGTCGGCGCACACGCTCGCTGGCGGCGTGTTGCACGTGACGCCGATACACGGGTCGCCACTGCACGCCCCGTTTGCACAGCCGCCAGGGCAAGGTTTGGTCGAGCTGCTGTAGCTACAATTGCCCGCGTCGCACGCGCCGGGTGCCGCGTAGACGAGGAGGTTGTCGGCGTCAGCGCACGTGTTCGCCGGCGGCATGTCGCACTGCACACCATCGCAAGGACCGCCTCCGCCCATCGCACCAGCGCCGCCGCTCGAGCTGCCCGAAGTCCCCCCGCCCTCGCCAGCGCCACCGGCGCTGCCAGCATCTCCCGCAGACCCGGCGCTGTTCCCGCCCGCTCCGCCGCGGGACACGCTCGCGTCCAGGCCTTTCTGGGTCGCACAGGCACCCACCCACGCGCTCATAGCCAGGGTCAAAAACAGCGGTCGATGCCATCCAGTCACAGCCGAAGTGTACACGTCTGGCGGTCGGAGCCCAGTCAAGTACCAACGGAATCTGAGTTTTCCAACCGCGCTACGGAATACCGATCACGCGTGCATGTAGGTCCTATTCGCCACCGTCGGAGCGCCGCCCGTCGATAGGCCCATAGATGCGACTCGAGCGAGCTAGCTTCTGCAAGAATTTTTCCCAGGCAGTAAGTGCCACGCTGTCCTGCCGCAGGAGCGTTTCGACGCGGCTCGAGCCAAGCACAAGCGTATCGCGCTCTACCGCAACCGCGCCCGCGTCGATGTCTGCCCAGCGCAGACTCGCCGGATCGGATGCGAAGTTCTTCCAATAGATGCCCCGGCTTGTGACGGCGAATCCGCGCTTGCTGCTGCCGAAGACAGTCCCGTCATAGAGCGCGATCACGATCTCGTGCCCCAGCATGAGCGTTCCAAACGACGCACGCGCGTTGGCTAGCTTGTCCTCGGGAATCGCCGGGTGAACCCACGTATCGGACAGGCCGCTGAGGTAGCGCTGCGCGTAGGCCGTCATCGAGCCATCGGATGGCACCACATGACCCGCATCGGCCTGCGCGGCAGCGGATGGCGCCTCACGGTAGTTCCCGGCAATAGCGGCGTCACTTTGCGCGGATGTCGCCAACGAACGGATGACGTACTGCCACTTAGCCAGCTCAATCGGCTCCGAAATCATCGTGTCGATCCGACTGTGGCCCAGGTGGAGCTGCGAGTCCTGCGTGGCGACGCGCTGCGGATCGACGTGCAGCCATTCGACATGCCCGGGCGGCTCCAAGAGGTTGTTCCAACAGATCCGACGCGCCGTGACGACGTGGCCCTCTTTTGCGCCGCCGAACACCGTGCCGTCGTACAGCGCCAAGATAGGCTCCGAATCAGGCAGATGAGCCGCATGAGCCTTGCGTTGGCCAGCCTGTTTCTTCGTCGGGATGTCGGGGAACACCCATGTCGCGTCCACGCCGTGAAGCACCTGTCTCAAGAACCCCGTCAGCCGGTCGTCGCCCAGGTCCGCCGCGCTCGCGATCAGCTGGGCGCCGCGGCAGACGCCGCACTGCGGCTGCGGCCGATCTCGTTCCGTTCCGCAGTTTGGGCAGGTGACCTTATCCAAGCCTTGAGATTACGAGCTGTGGCCCGCCGTGTCACCGAGTCGACCACCCAGAGCTTCGGCGCGGCTCGTCGGTCCATCGCAACCGGGGCCCGGACGACACGCCGCCCGATCGCAACAATGAAAACCGAAGACGCGCGTGATGCAGGCAAACGGAGGCCGCTGCGGGAGGTTACCCCGGGCGTACGCAACGACTACACTTCCGACATGCGCTGGGCTCCACTCGCCGTCTTGGCCGCCGCGTGCCAACCGGCGGCGTCACCCGAGCCACGAACGGCGCGGCCTCCGATGGTGCAAACCGTCCCGGCACCGCCCGCCAGCGCTGACGCCGACGCGCCCATGCAGAAACAACGTTGCGACCCGCCGCCGTACTATGCGGCGACCTGCCCAAAGGGCTGGGGCGTGTGCACGATTTGCAACCCGACGGGCGTCGGTCGACGCCTTGTCGCAAACCACGGCGGTGTACCGTTCTGCACCGCTACCGGCAAACCGATCGAAAGCGTGACGCGCGACGCACGCGGCTTCGTCATCGAGCGAACGCATATCGAAGACGACGTGTTTCGCGGCGTCCGCTATCAGCGCAGCGCAGACCACACCCTGCGGAACGTCCGCGTCCGACATGGGAATTCAGTCACCGCCTTTCGCTACGCAGGCGGTCGGCTGGTCGAGCAAAAGAAATGGAAGAAGTGCAGGGTCGCGCGGACCTACGTTTGTGACCATGAGCGGTTCCAGAAGACGACGTGGAAATACGACAAGACCGGTCGCCTCCTTACGCTCGAGAAGGGCAAGCTAAAGACGACCTACTCGTATGATGCGAACGGTCGGCTCCAGCAGACCTCGAATGCCAACACCAAGACGACGATCGAGTACGACGATCGGGGCCGCGTTATCAGGGTGCGGTACACATCATCCGGCGTCCCGCTACGCGGGGCACCACCCTCGACTAGCTTCACCTACGCCGACGGCTTCGTGGCCCAGACGGACAGCTTCGCGGTGATGGGCGGCGGCCAAACCACGCTCGACTTCGACACAGGCGGCCGGCTCCGTCACATCGACATGCGCGCGCACCACGGTCGAGAGTTGAAGTTCAATTCGAACGGTCGCGTCGTCTTCGACAAGACCCACCGCGAGGCAGAACGCTTCAGTCTCAACGCATGGGGCGGATGGCTCTCCGGCGCATCCGACGGCGCGACCCGTGAACGCGAGTACGATGAATGGGGCGGCCTGATCCGCCTGACGACGACCGGCTTGGGCGACGCGACCGACGTGTATCGGTGGGACTGGTCGAAGTCGGGTCGAATGCTCTCCGTCGACCGCTTCAGCCGTCGACAGAAGTACGATTCGACGTGCCTCGACGAACTCGCGAAATCGGCACCTCCGCGACCATCGGGAACGTTCGACAGCGGCATGGTGTGGGACGGCGTGCGGCTCGAAACCGTTCCTGCGCGCTGGTACGCCGAAGCCACGTTGCGCGAGCTTCCAGCCGGGTACCGCATCACGCCGCGCGGAACGATCGTATCGGAGCCGATCCGACCACTGGAGCTGCTCGAGATCGACCCCGGTGCTGGCTAACGACCGACGCTGGCCTGGTGTAAGCTCAACCACATGAAGCCGCCGAACGCTGCATGGCTAGCCACGACGCTAGCCGCTCTGCTGGGCGCGAGCTGCTCGCCCGCCGACAGCGGTAGCGACGGCGCCTCGACAGCGGGCCTTCCCGAATCGGTTTCCGGGCTGTGCACGGGAACGATCACCCGAGCCATCGAGTACTTCATACTCATGCCCGGCTCGGTTGCCAAAGGCAGCAAGCGCTCGCTACCCGCTGGCACGAAAGTGTTGATCGCGGGGTTCGACGCCGGGGAGGAAGGCGTCGCATACGTCAACGGCGCGCCGGTGTGGTTCAAGCTGGACGCCGGCGACTTGGAACCCGACTGCGATCTCTCCGCGTTCAATACCGGCGACTCGGACGCGGTCGTCCTCGCCCCGGCGACGCTCTGGGAGCGAGAGGACTACTCCGGCCAGCAGTGTCCGCTGGAAGTCGGTCAGCGATTCGCCAGCTACAGCGCTCAGGTACGCGACGGCGGCTATGAGTTC
>JAUIKB010000174.1 GCA_030430975.1 Polyangia bacterium | reverse complement strand
CAACTCCAACTACGAACTGTGCGAATCAGGCCCCAACCACTGCTACGGCGTGTTCACGGACGGCAGCGGCTGCAATGCGTTCTGCGCGGCGGCCGGGCTCAAGTGCGTGGCACGCTTCGGCGGCGAACCCGGTTGCCAAAAGGAAACCGGTAACGCGCTGAACTGCGACGACAATAACGGACACGGGTCCGACTGGTGCGAGTGCGAAGGCGACTATATGGGCATCGGAGGCTCCGGGATGGGCGGCACTGGCCAAACCGGCTGCGACCCCGTCCCCGGAAATCCACCCAGCGGAAAAGAGCAGTCATTTACACAAGCCACGTTCGCCCCGCGCTCTAGCTGGGTCCTCGACTGTCGCGACTACGCCTATTCGGCTCAGTTCGCTGAGCACGAAATGTGCGACAGCCAGTACATGGCAGGTTCAGGCAAAGGCACGGCGACGTTCACCTTCAACAACGTCGCCAAGGGGACCTACGACGTGTTCGTCGAGGGGCGGCACACGACGAACCGCAATCCCGCCGGCGCGGTCGTTCGCGTGACCTCAAACGGCCAAACCCACACCGCCAAGATCATGCAGCGTGATGACGGCGGGCTGGTCTCCGATCTTCACGGAACTTACTGCCTGGATGGGATGGTCGAGGTCGTCATGGACTCCACCGTGAATAAGGAATCGGATTCCGTTAGGCGCATCATCCTGACGCCCAAATAGGACACATCAAGGCCCTGGCTTCAGTGGACAACGCTCAGCGAGCCGATAGCCAGCCGATCTCGGTGGCGGTGTACCTGTTGACTCGCAGCTCGGTCAGTTTCTCTGGCTGGGTTTCCCGACCGCTACCGAGTGGCCTGTTGCGTGCCATTATTTCCACATGGCTCTGAGGAAACCGCGGCCGTTTGTCAGGCTCGGCGAGACCTTGGGGTACGAGTGCTTGCCCCGAACTGCTGTACTTGTCGCTCGCCCCCAGCGTGTGCATTAGCTCGTGCGCCACTACGCACCACGCGAAGTCCACCATCTCCGAGTTCAAGTCTACATCGACCACACCGATGCGTCCTCCCTGCTGACTGCGGCCCTCGACAAACTGAGCACCGCCGCGAGCGGGCTTGATCACGACGTAGATCCTCGAGTCGTACCCTGCGGCGTCAAAGCCATTCATGCGGCCATGAACGTCGCGCAAGTAGCTCCATTCATCAAAGGCGTGTCTCGCCAGTGCCGTCAGTTCGTTGCTCTTTGGCTCCGGCGGTCGCATGGCGATCGACACCGGGCCGAACACGGACAGCGAAAACGGCCGCGACCCTCCTGGACGATGACGGCGCCTCTCGTTCGCCAGCTGATCTTCCAACGCCCCGGCGCGGGCCTTGAACTCCGAAACGACTTGCGGCGACACGCGGCCCATCTCGAGCAGGACAACAGCCACACTAACCGGCCGCTCCCACGTCGTCCGCGCCTGGCGCGAGCGAATGTCCGCCCAAGCGTACAGGCACACGAAGCCGAGAACCGCCAACAGCACCGCTACCCGAATTCGATAGAACCGCTTGGAACGGGAGCGTTTGGCGCGACATCCAGCGCACACCGACGCCGCATTGGCCATGCCCCGACACACCTCGCACAGCATCTCGCTGCAGTTCTCACACTGGAAACCCGCTTCAAGGTTGGGATGACTGGTACACGGGATCACCCGGCCCGGCGGAACGTTCACCAGCTCAACGGTCGCACCAGCAGCGCTCAGTGCGTCCATCAGGACACCCGCCGTCTCGGCTTCCATACGCTTGGGCAAAGCCACAGGCAGCGCGTCGACTAGTCTCGCTGCCTCGCTGAGCGACACGCCGAGCGCCAGCCCCACGCGTGAAACGCTCGCGCGCCGTTCCTTAGCCGATTCCGGCAACGCTAGGATACGAACGCGCTGTGACATCCCCAGCCGTTCGTCGCCCACATGCCGACAGCATACCCCCGATTGGTGTAGAACTCACTCCCAATCACACCGCCAAATGCACTCGGCGTGACCGTCGTGACGGCACTCCGTGTGTTCGATCTGACAGTTGCGACCGCCCGACAGTCGTATCGCCCGCTGCATCCACCCCGCCATGCCGTAGCGACACATGAACAGCGGTTGTGATGCCCCGCCGAACCGCATCGTAGCTCCCTTGTCCGAGGCTACCGCGCGGACGTTGCCTTCTCGAAAATAGCGCTGATAGACGCTGCCCATACGCCGCGCCACGAAGCTCGGGCTGCCTGCCTTCATCAAAGCACGATACGTCAACGGCAAATCGTACCCGGCGATCTCGGCTCCCAGGTGCTGCATACGGGCGGCGTCTCCAGAGAACGCCACGCGAATGATGGCGATGTCCAAGCCGATCATCCGCTGCATCGGACCCCACTCAAACGCCAACGGCACGTCCGTCAGGATCCGCGCGGCGTCCGGTGGCGCTGCCTGCGCGACGGCGCCCAACATCTGCTCCCCGAACGTCTCTACCAAATAGCGGCGCCGGGCTCTAATCAGCGTCCCCTTGACGCGCTGACCCAAATAGTCGCGGTCGAATTTCGGCAACCCGACCCAGCCGCGCGCCGCATCGTCCAACTCATCCACTGCCTGCCCTCTGCGGGTAGTCTAACCGATACTGAAGCCGCCCCCAAACCCGCCGAAAGCGTGAACGATATTCTATGGGTGCGGCCGCATGCGGCTAGAAGTACCCAACCGCGCGCGCGCCAACGGAGTCTCCATCCGCATGGGGTAACGCCCACAGTCGCCACTGTCCGCTCTGCGGCGCGGCGCCGCTGCCGATCACCGGGGCGTAGTGCAATAGGTGTGGCAAACCAAATCCCACGCCGAAACCGATCGCGGCACCGGCCACGATGTCGCTGACGTAGTGCCGATCCGCAGACATTCGGAAATACCCCGTGCCGACCGCCATCGCCGTCGTCACGATGCACGCCGACGCGTCGCGCCCCCCGCCGCCGTACAAGGGGAGATTCAGATGGTGTGCGCAGGTCAGTCCCGCTCCGACCGCAGCACCGGATGCGTGACCGCTCGGAAAGGCGCTGCGCTGTCCCAATCGACAGAACTTCGAATAGCCAGCATCGCGGTCGCATTCCTCAACGTCAGGACGCTGCCGTCCGATCACCGTATGCATGCCGCGGGTGATGAGCCCGGTCACTGCGATCGCTTGCAGATTCATCGCCGTCATCTGCCACATCACGTCGACGTTCAGATCGTCGGCGAGCGGGACGACGACGCCATCGGCCAACGCGATCAGCTGAGGACTCAGCCAGAGCACGTCGCTGAGGACAGAAGCCATATTCCTTCCCGATGGCGTATCGAGTCGTACGGCGTCTCGCACATCGTCATCGACTAATATCGGGCGTATCCACTTCGGCTCATCGGGAGCCTTGAGCGCGAGCTCGACGTAGAGATACGTCGCTGCGATCGCGCCCGTCGCCGCGTACTCGACCGCAGAGAATCGCCTGTACCCCTCGTCAAAGCGCAGCCTGTGCTGTGGCTCGCCGCGGGTCTGCGCATCCGCCTCGCTGCAGCAGAGCGCGCTCGCAGCGAGTATCAGGAGGACGAGCAGCCGGCTCACCCCGGCTGCATCGAGGCGGCGCGCCGCTGGCGCAAGAGGCACGCGCCGGAAAGCGGTGTCGAGCGGAGCGCCGTGCTCTGTGGCTGAGCGTGCGGAAGCTCGATACGGGACCGAGCAAATCGATAAATGCTGATTTTTATTGATATTTTACCAGAATCCGCGGGATTCTGCACCGATTGTCAAGCAGCCGACCCAGAGTCTGCTAGCTTCCGCGCCGGCTCACCCCCAGCCACCGGCCAGAGCGAGCACCTACGTGCCCCGCCGGTCCGCTCGGAAGGGCCGCTTACGGCTCCTTCGGAAGGAATGAACGATGATTACCGTGCACGACGTTTCCATGAACTTCGGCGGCCAAGTCCTCTTCGAGAACGTCAACGTCACCTTCAACCAAGGCAACCGATACGGCCTCACCGGCCCGAACGGTGCCGGCAAGACGACGTTCATGCGGATCCTCGAGGGCGAGCTCGAACCCATGTCGGGCCAGGTTCGACGTCCCAAGCGGATGGGGGTGCTCAAGCAAGATCACACTGTGTACGATGACGTACGGATTATCGATGTCGTGATGATGGGGCACGACGCGCTGTGGAAAGCCCTTAGCGAGAAAGAAGTCCTGCTGGCGAAGGGCGACCTGTCGAACGACGAGGGTATGCGACTCGCCGAACTCGAAATGGTGATCGCCGAAGAAGAAGGCTACACCGCGGAGTCGGAGGCCGAGATGCTGCTGGTCGGGCTGGGTATCCCCACCGATGTCCACACCGAGACGCTGTCCGTACTCCAGGGCGGCGACAAGGTCCGCGTGCTGTTGGCCCAAGCGCTGTTTGGAAAACCAGATGCGCTGCTCTTGGACGAGCCGACCAACTCGCTGGACATCGCCAGCATCCGCTGGCTCGAGGGATTCCTAGAAGACTTCAAGGGCGCCCTGATCGTCATCAGCCACGATCGACATTTCGTGAACGCTGTGTGCGACAAGATCGCCGACATCGATTACCAGACGATTATTGTCTACAACGGCAACTACGACGACATGGTGCATGCCAAGGCGGAATCGCGCGGCAGCCTCGAGCAAGACAACGTCGCAAAACAGCGTAAGATCGAGCAACTTCAGGAGTTCGTTCAGCGATTTCGCGCCGGCTCGCGCGCGAGCCAGGTCAAGTCCCGCGAGAAGCAAATCGAGCGTGAGAAACAGGCGCTGACCGACCTCAAGCGCTCCAATATTCAGCGTCCGTTCATCCGTTTCGAACAGGAACGCAAGAGCGGACGCCAGGTTATCGACCTGCGCAACGTCAGCAAGACCTTCGACGACACGCCGATTTGCCATGAATTTAACCTGACGGTCATGCGGGGGGATCGCGTCGCGCTAGTCGGCGCCAACGGCATCGGCAAGACGACGATGCTTCGGATGCTGATGGAGGAAGTCAAGCCGGACGACGGTACGATCGAATGGGGTCACGAAACCCACATCGGCTATATGCCGCAGGACCACGGCGAGCACATCGAAAAGTCAGATCAGAGCGCGCACAAGTGGCTGTGGAGCCACAACTCGAAAACCGATGAGCAAAACGTTCGCGCGCTGTTCGGCCGACTCCTGTTCACCAAGGAAGAGCCGATGAAGCCGACCAAGGTGCTCTCGGGCGGTGAAACCGTACGCCTTCTGCTAGCTCGGCTGATGCTGATCAAGCCCAACGTGCTGCTGCTGGACGAACCCACCAACCACCTCGACCTCGAATCGATCCGGTCACTCACCGACGCCCTAGCCAAGTACGAGGGCACGTGCATATTCGTCACTCACGATCGCAACATGGTGTCGCGGGTGGCGACTCGCGTCATCGAGATGAGCAAGGACGGTATCCGTGAGATCACTCCGGAGCAGTTCGACGACGGCCAGTTCCTGAGCAGCCACGCTACGTACCAGGGCGCCGCCTGGTAGCCGCCATCGTTAGGCACAACCCTTGCTATAGCGGTGGTTTCCTGGCGAGCACAGGCACTTCGCAAGGGGATTGGGCGCACGGTCGTCGTCCAATGACGACAACTTGTCGTCTGGTGCCTACATCGAGGCGAAAATGAGGAAAGCGGTCGCAGAGCTAGTCGGTACGTTTGTATTGGTTTTCGGAGGCTGTGGATCCGCCGTCTTTGCGGCGGCGTTCCCGAACGTAGGCATCGGTCTTTTGGGGGTATCGCTGGCGTTCGGGCTAACCGTGCTCGGCTGCGCGTACGCGCTAGGACCCATCTCCGGCGGGCACTTCAATCCGGCTGTTACGGTTGGCCTGGCGGTCGCTGGACGATTCGATTGGAAGGACGTACCGAAGTATTGGGGTGCGCAGGTCGTCGGCGCGATCGTCGCCGCGGGTCTGTTGGTGTTCCTGCTTCAAGCGGCGCCGGGCGGCTACATCCCATCTGAGGGAGGGCTTGCCGCAAATGGCGTCGGAGACCATTCGCCCGGCAAGTACTCGATGGTGGCCGGAATCGTGTCAGAGATCGTGCTGACTTTCATTTTTCTCACGGTTATTTTAGGTTCCACAGCAAAGGGCGCGAGTCCCGCCCAAGCCGGGATGGCGATCGGCTTGACGCTAACGCTCGTCCACTTGGTCGGCATCCCAATCACCAATCTTTCGGTCAACCCGGCCCGCAGCACCGGCCCGGCGATCTTCGTCGGCGGTTGGGCCATCGCGCAGCTTTGGGTCTTTTGGGTAGCACCCCTGGTGGGCGCGGCCGCGGCGGGCGCACTCGGTAAGTGGCTCTTCGCGGACGACGAGTCGTAGCGTGCTACTCCAGGTGCGCGAATCGCTCAGATAGATTCGCAACAACGTGGGGGACCGCGGCGTCTTCGTACACAAACGGCAGGCGCAGCTTTGGCGCATCGATGGCATCGAGCCGAGACAAGCTCTCGGCTTGAACGTTCTCGCGAATCGCACGCCTGATAGCAGCGCCGATCGCGGCATCGCCCGGCTTGCTTCGATCGAGACTGTGCGGCTGAAGCAGCTGCGAACGCTCGGCCTCACTAAACAGCTCATCGATCACTCCGTTGATCACGAGCAGCTTGACCGGAAGCTTCAGGTCCGACCGAAGCGTGGCGTCTAGCTCCAGCGTCTCGTTCGTCGGCATGTCCTCGGGCAGCGTGACCACGATGACGCCGCTTTGTTCAGGGTCTTGAAACATGGTCCAAGCGCGCTCGGCGTCGCGTCGGAGCAGACCCGGAGGCACGACCTCAACGATCACCTTCGGGACGCGCAGCATGTCTAGGCCATGGCCCGTGGCGGGTGCGTCGAACAACACGACATCGTACGTTGGCGAGCCGTCATCGTTCTCTTCGATCGAGTGGTACCAAGCTTTCCCGAGCATCGCCCACTCGTGAAGCCCGGGAACACCGGAGAAGAACGTCTTCGTATACTTGTTTTCAAACACGGCTTTGTAGACCGTGCGGCTCTTGAGCATCATCTCGCCGTACTCGCGCATCGCCTGCTCTGCGGTGATGCGCACAGCATCGATACCAGGTCGCACATTGACGATCTGATCTTCGATGGTGTCGACGCCGAGCATGCGCGACAGGCGCTCTTTGGCGTCGCACATCGCGATCAGCACCCGTTTGCCCTCAGCGGCGAGCCGAAGAGCCACAGCCGCGGTGACCGTCGTCTTGCCAACCCCCCCTTTTCCGGTAACGAACAGAAATCGGCGATGGAGAAGGTCTGACATAGCTGCTGAGCGGACCTTAAGCATAGTTGGCGGTTGATTTGGACGCTACCGCAACCCGAGAGTAGGGTTTTGCCCAGCCCGCCGGGTTCGATCGCGATGAAAGTTGGATTGCTGCAGCTCAACCCCACCGTTGGCGCGCTCGAGCACAACACGAGGCTGCTGTTGGACGCCGCGCACCTGGCAGCAGAGCGCGGCGCCGATCTAGCGATCGCTCCAGAGCTAGCGCTGGTCGGCTACCCGCCGCGTGACCTGTTGGATCGGCCCGCGTTTCTAGAGGCGACCGCACGCGCAACAGAACGCGTGATCCAACTCGCGCCCAGCGGCCTGACCTTGGCGTTCGGCACCGTCGGTGGCATCCGGGACCGGGCCGGACGCACGAAGGGCGCCGGAGGTACCGGCGCGCTGCTCACCAACGAAGCCATCGTCGTCCGCGATCGCGTCGTCCTGGCGCGAGCGACGAAGCAGCTGTTGCCCACCTACGACGTCTTCGACGAGGCTCGCTACTTCGCGCCCGGCACTGCATCTACCGTGTTCGAGTGCGCCGGCGAATTGGTGTTCGTGTCGATTTGTGAGGACGGTTGGGCGACGGCCGCCATGCCCGCTGCCCGCTACCCGGCCGATCCTCTCGAAGAGGTACGGACACGCTCGGCGACGCTGCTGGTCAACCTCTCGGCAAGTCCGTTCACTCTCGACAAGCTCCACGGCCGACCAGCGATGTTTCGCGACATCGCAAGACGGCACGGGGTGAAGGTCGCGCTGGTGAATCAGGTCGGCGGCAACGACGAGCTCGTGTTCGACGGCGCCAGCACGGTGTGGGACGCGCAGGGCGACGTGCTCGGTGCGGCACCGATGTTCGAATCGAGCACGACCGTCGTCGACCTGGGCGGACCGGCGATCCAACCCGCAAACCCGTCGATCGAACAAAGCGCGTACGAGGCTCTAGTGGTCGGTGTCCGCGACTACATACGCAAATGCGGCTTCTCGCGGGTCGTCATCGGTCTCAGCGGCGGCATCGACTCGGCGCTCACCGCGGCGATCGCGGTCGAGGCGCTAGGACCGGACAACGTCACGGGCGTCGGCATGCCCACACGCTACTCGTCGCCCGGGTCCGTCGAAGACGCACGACAGCTGGCGGAGAACCTTGGCATCGACTTTCACGTCCTAAAGATCGACGCCGCGTTCCAGCAGTACATCGACACGCTGTCGCCGGTGTTGGAGCACCCGTCCGTCGCCAGTCACGCCGGACCCGCCGATGCCGACGTGACGCTCGAGAACGTGCAGGCACGCATCCGCGGGGCATCGCTTATGGCGATCGCCAACCGAACGCGAGCGTTGGTGCTCACGACCGGCAACAAGTCCGAACTCGCAGTCGGTTATTGCACGCTGTACGGCGACATGGTCGGCGGTTTGGCGGTGCTCAGCGACCTGTACAAGACGTTGGTGTATCGGGTCTCCCGATACGTGAACGAGCGTCACGGCTCCGAACGCATTCCGACCAGCACGATCGAAAAACCGCCATCGGCGGAACTGCGACCCGACCAGCTGGACGTCCAGAAACCGCTGTTGCCCAATGCCTCGTTCAGCTTCTCGCGGAGCAAGCCGCGCTGCATGGTCAATTCCTGGTATGCCGCCTTGGCTTTCGGGAGGTTCGCCGCCCGCTCG
>JAUIKB010000173.1 GCA_030430975.1 Polyangia bacterium | reverse complement strand
CTCGGAGAGATGCGCATGGGAGCGAGGTGCAGCGGACAGTCCGGTGCCGCGCGGCGGAGCATCCTGCTCGCCCGCAGGGAATCGCGAGCAAGAAGCGCAGCGAGCGACACTGGTTCGGTGCTCCGAACTTGTTCGACTCAAGTCCCAGCAACCCATGCGCGTCGCGCCGGCCGACTGCCGACGAGCGACGCGACACACAACTCCGGCGCCTCATGTCGAGGCATCGGCACCTACGGGCGGACCCGGCGCATAGCCGGGCCCGCCTGAACTGTATTTGGAGAAAACGAAGTGAAATCAAACATAGAAATATCTCGTGACGCGCTCGATCGAGCGGCGGTGATCGCCGATATCCACGAGACGGCGGACGAGATCCGCGCGCTGAAGGCGGTGCTGCGCCGCACCTGGACCCGCCCGATGGCGGACGAGCAGGAGCGTCTGGTAAAGCTCAAGCGGCACGCAACGGCGTTGTGCGTACTGCGCGCGTGGTCCCGCGGGCGGCGCCACCTGGTGAATCAGCCACACGACGACGGCGCGGCGGGATGCGTGTGGTTCGGCGCAGCCTGGGACGCTGCGGACTACGAACGGCGCGTGGTGAATCGGTTCGCCGAGCGCTACCCGTCGCCCTCGCGCACTTGCACGCCGGCCAGCGGTGGCGAGCCGCAGGTCGAGGCGTCGGCATGAACCCGCCGGTTGAACCCTCGGGCGCGCCGTTGGTCGATATCGGCGCGAACCTGACGCACAAGTCGTTTCGCGGTGACATCGAGGCCGTGCTGGCGCGCGCTCGCGGCGTTGGAGTCCGGCACCTGGTCGTGACGGGAACGAGTCTTCCCGGAAGCGAACGCGCCCGCGAACTCGCCCACGAGCACGCGGAGCTGCGTGCCACCGCGGGGATCCATCCCCACAACGCCAAGGAGTGCGATGCCGCCGCGATCGATCGTCTGCGCGAATTGTGCGCGACGCCCCACGTCGTGGCGGTGGGTGAGTGCGGGCTCGATTACGACCGGAACTTCTCGACGCCGCAGCAGCAACGAGGCGCGTTTGAGGCTCAGCTCGCGATCGCGGCAGACACCGGGCTGCCGGTGTTCCTGCACGAACGCTGCGCCCACGACGACTTCACTGCGATTCTGCGGAACGCATGCGGCACGCTGAGCGACTGCGTGGTGCACTGCTTCACGAGTGGCCCGGCTGAGCGCGACGTTTACCTCGAACTCGGCGCGTATATCGGCGTGACGGGGTGGGTGTGCGACGAACGGCGCGGCGCTGCGCTGCGAGCAGCGGTGCCAGGGATCCCGGGTGACCGCCTGCTGATCGAAACCGACGCTCCGTTTCTGTTGCCTCGCGACCTGAAACCCAAGCCGGCGTCGCGGCGAAACGAGCCGATGCATCTCGCGCACGTCGCGCGCCGACTGGCAGCGCTGCGCCGTGAAGACGTGGGCGACCTGGCGCGTACGACGACCAGGAACGCCGATCGCTTCTTTGGGCTCACGGAACGCGCTGGCGATTGCTAGCCGGAGACGATCTCGCTCGCTACGGTTTCGAGCTGGGAGTCGGCGTGGCACTTTTTGGGCTCACCGCCGTTGGCTGGACGCTTCAACGAGCAGATGACCAGCAGCGCCTTCTTCGAGCCCACGCGGGTCGTCTTCGTATCGCCCTGCTGGGTCAGCTTGCCGATAGTCTTGTAGCCGTCGTCTTTGCTCTGCACGTTGAGCAGCATTACCCGGTAGACTTCGTAAGCGCCGGACTTTTTCCCGAACATTAGCGTCGCAGACCAGCCCGCCGCGTTGTTGGATTCCTTCATCACGTCAAAGCCACGGTAGCGGTACTTGTGGCCGAGGCGGCTCTTGACCAGCGCGGGGGTGACTCCGTCGACCGCGGCCGCCTTGGCTACGGCGGGACCGCTCGGCTTCGACTTCGTGGGCAACATGCAGTCGCCTACGCACATCATAACGTTCTTATCCGTCGATGTACTCGCGCACGTTTCGATGCAGGAGTATTGCGCCGGGTTCGTCTTCTTGGTCTTCGCAAACTCCTCGGCGCAGTCGGACTGTCGACTGGCGGGGAAAGTTGCTGGGTTCAGTTCGGAGAGACGTTTACACAGCTTTTTGGGGCCGGAGTTCATCAGGCCGCAACCCAGCAGTGGCAGTACGACGCCGAGGGTCGACCAGGCGTGGGTAGATCGAGTGAGCATCTGACACGCGTATCACCGTCAGGTCGGGCGTAATTATCTCACGTCGCAACTGGTCGCGGTAATGACTACTTTAGGCGAAGCGCGCCCAGAACTCCCGGCGCGACGTCACGCTCAAGCGCTGGAACAACTTACGCACCTGATTCGAAACCGTGCGGGGAGACGTGCCGCGCTGTCGCGCGATCCGCTCGTCGGACCATCCCGCTCGTAAGGCATTGAAGATCTTGAGTTCAGCCTGAGTGAGGCCGGCTGGCACGGCCGGCTCACTCGACGACAGGACCTGGACGTGTTGCTCGCCGATACGCAGTCGCCACGTTTCGGAGCCTGTTGACCCAGCGTCGTCTGCGGGTTCATCGTGCCGGCTTTGCTCGGCCATCGTGAGACTATAGCGTGGGTTGACCGACGCGGCGCGCCGACTGCGGATTGGTCGCGGAACTACTCACGACAGCGCGTCGTGATGTAAGCCAACATGCGAGTGTGCGGCGAGTAGAAGGCTTGGTGCTGGTGGTCTTGGTGGTCGTGTCGCTTCTGGCTTGTAAGCAAAAGAAAGAGTACCGCGATACTTCAGCGTACGTGGCTGGGTGCGACGAACAGGGC
This sequence comes from Polyangia bacterium, assembly GCA_030430975.1. Lineage (GTDB taxonomy): Bacteria > Myxococcota_A > Polyangia > Polyangiales > Polyangiaceae > JAUIKB01. Next base: position 6,141 of record JAUIKB010000173.1, on the reverse strand, counting down.
TACAAATACGCCTACGGCCCAACGAAGCACTTTCCGACGTCCGGCGAGGCTGAGACGACGGTCGGCTCGGATGGGTGTCGGGTGATGAGGGTTTCGCCGCTCGCTAGCGATAGCCCCTATGGTTACGTTGAAGCCTGCTGTCCCAAGTGAGGGGTTCGCGACTCATGGAGCAGTCGGTTGCGTAATTTGAACAGGTCGAGGCGGCTAGTCAGTCCGAGTTTCGAAAGCGACCGGTCGATGTGAGTGCGGATCGACGAGGTGCTCAACCCCAGCGCGTACGCCGCGATCTGATCGCTATAACCGATGGCGACTAGGTCGACGGCTTGGCGCTCGCGTCGGGTGAGCGCGCGATCCATCGCGACCTGCGGCTCGTTTTCGATAGCGACGACAAATCGGCGGCCGTCCGAGTCGAACTGATCCAGCACAGACCACTTGCCGTCGACCAATCCCTTCCACAGCTGCAGTGCTTCGAGGTCCGCCGCGTTGTCTTCGCGAGAGCGAATGCGGTCGATGGTCTTGATGGCAGCGCGGAGTTGATCGCGAGCCGCGGCGGGCTGGGCGTCGCCGGTCGCGTGCTGACATTGACCATCTGCGTCGAAGATGGCGCTGGCCCGTTCGAGCACGGCGATATCACCGAGCCCCTCTCGCAGGCGCAGCGCCGTCGTGAGGTGTGCGGCCACCCGACACCAGCTGTGCCGCTCGGCGGGGGCCAATGACACCACGCTGCGACGCGGCACAGTCAGGGTGACGCTAGGACCTAGCGGATCGGCTCCCTGCACGTTGAGCACGTCCTCGAAACCCCATGTCGGCGTGGTGGCGCGGTACATCGCTTGGACCGTGGCGCGGTCCATGCCCAAGTACTGCTCGGCGGTCTCGAGGCCGCTCAGACAACCGACGAGCCGAAACAGTTTCTCTCCGATGTCGTCGGGGATGTTCGATTCGATCTCCTGAATGACCCCCTCATGCTCTGCGGCGGTGCCGACCGATGCGCGGAGTCGTCGGCGGTTTCCCTCATTGATATACGCCGACGCGCCCAGGCCGTCACCAAGCCGCGCGTCGGCAACCTCGGCGAGCTGTTGGAGCCACTGCTCTTCGGTCAGGTCCAGGCGGTACGCGGCCTCGACGATGGCGACGGCGTCCAAATTGCGCATCCGGGCAGTATGCCACTGACCTGCGCCCGCTCGTAGGGAGACTGTCCCGAGAAGTCCCGCGCGGGGGCTGTGGCCAGGCCGCTGTTTCCCCGCCGTTACGCTGACTCGGTGAGGTAATCCGGGGGCACGGAGTCCACGAGCCATACGCCGTTCGGCGTCATACGGAACTCGAAGCCGTCGGCGGCCATCCGCTCGGCGTCGATCGTTAGAATGACCGGTTTGCCCCGCCGCCGGGCGACGCGCTCGGCGGTCGTTTCGTCGCTGGACAGGTGGACCGCGTGGCGCTCCATCGCGCGTAGGCCTTCGCGGCGAATCGCGGTGAGGAAACGGTCGACGGTGCCGTGAAACAGCTGCGCCGGCGGCTGCGCGACCCGATGGTTTAGCTCCACGTCCAAGCTATGCCCCTGATTCGCGCGGATGCGATCGGACGTGGCGTCGTGCGCGAACCGCTGCTTGTCGCTGAGCCGGACGACTTGAAGCACGGCCGCGCGATCGATCCACCCCAAGCGCGGGCGGATCGCGTCGATCAGATCGTCGAGGGCCACCCAACCCGCCGCGTCCAGGTTCAGCCCGAACTCGTCCGGCGCGTGCCGCAGCGCGTAGCTCATCAATTTGCTGAGTCGTACGCGGTCAGAGTCGTCCACTCAATTCAGCTCCGCGTCAGCACGCGCACGCGGTCGACGACGCGTCCGAGCTGGAGCATGCAGGGCTCGCAGTTCGAATTACAGCAGATCCGCCAGTCGTCATCGGCGCGGCCGAGTAGCTCGACGACATAGGAGCGATATGCGAACTCCAGCATGTTTTCGGCCATCGCCTGGTCGATCGCGGCATCTAGTGTGGGCGCTCCGGTCGCATCCATCCCGATTCAAGGCTACCGTAGACGCTACTTGGCGAACATCGGTTACATACAGGTTGTCCGGCACTGCAATCACTTCTGCGGTTTCTGTTCCAATCCCACGACGCCGTACGTCCACACGTTCGAGTCGATGCAGGTCCTCGTCGACGACTTCGTCAAGCGCGGGTACTTCGGGGTGATCCTCACCGGCGGCGAGCCGACGCTGCATCCGGAGCTGCCGCGCATCTGTCGTTACGCGCGGGACAGCGGACTGCACGTGCGGATGATCACGAACGGTTCGCGACTCTCGGAGCCCGATTTCGCCAAGGCGATGGCGGACGCCGGCCTGCAGCTCGTGCACGTTTCGATTTACTCGACCCGTCCAGAAGTCGAGCAGCAGCTGAGGGGAAATGCCGGGACGCTCGAGAAGGCCTACGCCGCGCTGGACAACGCGGATCGCTATGGCGTTGAGGTCAATATCAACTCGGTGATCAACAAGCTGAACGCCGATCACCTGCACGAGAACATCCAGTACTTTATCGAGAACCACCCATACATTCGACACTTCGTCTGGAACAATCTCGATCCCTCGATGGGGCGCGCCGAGGTGAACCAAGATCAGTTCACCCCGCGGCTGGCGGATTTCGAAGTATCCCTAGCCCGCGCGCTGCAGCTGCTGCAGCGCACTGGACGCACATTCCGAGTGGAAAAGGTGCCGCTCTGCTATATGACGGATTTCGCCTGGGCGAGCACCGAGACGCGCAAGATCGTCAAAGGTGAAGAGCGCATCGTGCACTTCCTAGATCAGAAGCAGACCGTCCGACAGACGGACTGGGAGCACATCTACTCGGAGGCGTGTGAACACTGCACGCTGCGCACGATATGCGGGGGTCTATTCGACCGCGGCAACGGTTACGACCCGGCTGAACTATCGCCGGTGTTCGTATCTCGAGATGCGATCGTCAAGCGCATCATTACCGATCCCTCCGACCCGAGCTACGCGCTCAGGACGCTCGAAGCGTGGCAGGAAGACTTCGACAAGCGCTGCGAAGAGACCGCGCGCGGCGATCACAAACGGCGGCCTGCTGCGGACGAACCGGACGAGTCATTTCGCGATGCGAACGCTCCGCCGGTGGGCGCCTTGACGGACAAGGGCGAGCGCCTGTTTGCGGCCAAGCGCCGGTCGGAAGCCAAGAAGGCCGAAAAGCTAGGGGTTCGCATGGAGCGTACCGCCGAGGATGCGGACTAGAGCGCGCTGGTGCATCCGACCCGGGCGCGTCATCGCCGTCCGACGCTCTGATCGGTCGCTAGCGCGTTGTCGCCGTCGCCTTGCGCTGGTAGTTCTGCTTTAAGCCACCGAGGGGGTTCGGAGAGCACCTGATGAACTTTGAATCCTTCTGCGAATCGTTTCACACGTTCCGAACCCGCGATCCCAATCGACGCCAGGTTCTCGGTCTCGAGGACGGGCTGGGCGAGCTGCCCGATCCGAGCCTGACGTACGCCGATGGCGCGGTGGCCGAAGCAAAGCAGCTGCTCGGTCACGTGTCGACGTTGCGTCAGCAGACCGACGACTTCGACGAGTTGCTCGATCTCGATCTCGCCACGCTGTCGCTCGAGGCCGAGTGTCACGGACTGACTCACGAGTTCGCAGGTCTGCGCGCCCTGAAACAGACGCCCCGCGCCGGCGATGCGCTGGGCGACGGGCTGTTCATGTTGTTCATCAACGACCCGCGGCCGGCCGGAGCGCGGTTCGCCGATATCATCAAGCGAGTCGAGGCCACGCCCGCCTATCTCGACGCGTTGTTGGCGCGCACGGAGCGGCCGTTCTCACGCTGGGTCAAGATGGACCTCGAGAAGGTCGAAGGTTTGCCCGACCTGCTGCAGACGATCGACGACTGGGCGAGCGCCGAAGACGCATCCGACCTGGCGCGTTTTCGAACCGCGCGCAGAACCGCAGAAGCCGCCATCACCGACTACGCAGCGCGGCTACAGGCGTTACCGACCGGTAGCGACGTGCACGTCGGTCCCCAGAGCATGGAGGAGATCATCCGGCTGCGCGGTGTCGATCAGTCGCCGGCCCAACTGAAGACGTTCGCCGTCGAATTTCTCGCCAAGAACCGCAGCTTGGTCGAGGAGCTGCGCGCCAGGCTGGTCAAGAAGTACGAGTTGCCCAGTGACACTGACGCCGCGACGCTCCAGAAACACCTGGCGGAGCGCTATCGCGTGCAGATCGAGCCGGGTCGGTTCGACCAGGTCATCGAACGCTACGAGCAGGAGTGCGCCAAGATCGTGGCGTTCATTCAGGAGCGGCGCCTGTTCGAGCTCCCCGACGATCAGTCGATGAAGATCATGCGCACACCGACGTTCATGGCGCCGACGATTCCGGCTGGCGCGATGCTGCCGCCGCCGCCGTTTCGTCGCGGCACGCGCACCAGCATGGTGTACCTGACGCTGTCGGAAGAGCTCATGGCCGAACACACCGAGCTGAGTATTCCCAGCATGATGGTGCACGAAGGCATTCCCGGTCATCATCTGCAGCTCTCGACCGCGGCCGGTCACGAGTCGCTGATCCGACGCCACGCGGAGTTCATGGATCTGTCCGAGGGCTGGACCACAATGCTCGAGGACTACATGCTCGACGTAGACTACATGGGCGACCTCACGGACGAGGCGCGCTTCAGCGGTCAGCGCGACCTGGCGCGGATCGGTGCGCGAGTTGCCATCGACCTGTTCCTAATGAGCGGCGACAAGTCGTATCTCGAGGTCGGCGTCGACTGCGATCTGTCGTCGGACGATCCGTTCGTGGCCGCGGGGTCGCTGCTCGAATCCGTAACTGGGTTCGTCCCCGGTCGCGTCCAAGCCGAGCTCAACTGGTACTCCCAGGAACGCGGCTACCCGCTTTCGTATCTGACCGGAAACCGGCTGGTGTGGGACCTAAAGCGCGATATCAAGTCGCACGACGGCGGCAAGACGGACGCGCTGGAGCTCGACCGACGGTTTCATAAGGCATTTCTCAACGCCGGGAACATGCCGGTCAGCATGCTGAGGCGGGTGTTCGTAGAGCACGGGCTCGTAGCCGGCTGAGGCTTTGTGACTCGGGCTCGCCCACGTCGCGGCGGGCCAGCCCGAGTTGGTCGCTGTCGTGCAGCGATGCAGCGAGCGGGGCTCAGCGCGGAACGCGGTGCACGGTGCCCGCCGAGGTCAGCCAATACACGTGAGTGGCGTCGGCCTCTATCTCGGCGTTTGTTCCAACGTCGAGGGCGAGTCGCACCCGATTGCTGCCGTCCAAGTCGATCCGCCATAACTCGTACGCGCCTGCATTATTGGCCGCGTAAAATACCTGAGAGCCATTGGTATGGGTGACCTGGGGGCTTACGGACGGAAGCGTGAACGCATCAGCAACGCCGCTTCCGTCGAGGTTGGACTCGCGCGACACGAAGCCGCCGTCGACCATGTTCCAGCGTAGTTTGGTGCCTACGACCGCGAGTTCACGGACGTTCTTCTGGTTGCTGACCAGCGTCACCGGTGAACTCAGCGTGTTGAGCGTCTTGATCGAAAACGATCCTAGGTTGCCGACTGTCCAAAAGACCTTGGTCGACGTGGCGGCCACGTGGAGCGAGGCGTTGGTTTCGATTTGGTCGAAACCCGTACCGTTCGTGTTGATTCGATAGAACTGCGACGGCAGGATGCCACTGGCGTAGACCTTCGTTCCGGCCACGACGATCTTCCCCGTTGCGTTCGCGCTACCTAGGGTTTGCTTGGCGCCGCCAGCCAGCGGCACTTTTTGCAGCTTGATGTTGTTGCCGAAGTAGACGTGAGTTCCGTCAATATCGAGATTGAAGACTTGATTTTCGGTTGCCAGATCCGCGAGCGATGCGTTGAGCGCCTTGGCGGCCTTCTTGATGCCGTCTGTGTGGGCGAAGAACAGCTCGCTTGTACCGACGGCGAAGGAGCGTAGGCCGGCGTCGGCGACCACGCTTTCCGGGCTACAGACTCCAGCCGAGCACGTGAGGCCGCCGCAGCTTCGCCCGCATGCGCCGCAGTTGCCGGTGCTCGTCTCGATGTCAACGCAGGTCCCACCACAGTCCGTGAGCGCGCCACAGCCGCCGCTTCCTCCGGAGCCACCGCTTCCTCCGGAGCCGCCACTTCCGGCCG
>JAUIKB010001175.1 GCA_030430975.1 Polyangia bacterium | reverse complement strand
ATCCGATTCTTGTACATCGGCCCGCGGTTTCGCTCCCCGCTTCCTCCCCACGGTCGGTCGCCCTTCCGCAGTTGCGGTTCGCTTCGATCGAGATGACCTCCTATCGATCGGACTTGCACCGACAAGACAGCGCCCGTGCTGGGCGCACAAGCACCAACGCCCGGTTCGTGAGAACCGGGCGTTTGGAGCGGGAGAAGGGATTCGAACCCTCGACGTCAACCTTGGCAAGGTTGCACTCTACCGCTGAGTTACTCCCGCGAGGGACAGGATGACTAGCTGCCCAAACCACCCGTGTCAAGCTCAAATCAGGGCTGACTCAGACCCGCTCGACGCTCACGACCCCGCGGACTTTCTGGAGCGATTTCATGACGGTCTTGAGCTGTGTCAGGTCGCCGACCGTGAACGTGAAAACGTTCTGGGCACGCCCATCATCGCCGGCGCGACAGTTGGCTTCGCTGATGTTGATCTTCTGTGCGCTAAACGTCTCGCTGACATTCGCCAGAATGCCGGGCTGATTCAGCGTGGTGACCATGAGTTGCACCGGCCGATTGATCTTCGACTTGCTGTCCCAGGTAACGTCGACGCGGCGTTCTGGATCTGTGTCGAATGCCTTGACGAACTCTCGACGGTGAATGGTCACGCCGCGCCCACGCGTGATGAAACCGATGATCGGATCACCGGGTAACGGGTTGCAGCATTTGGCGTAGCGCACCAGCACGTCGTCGATGCCGCTGACACGGATACCGCTTGTGGTGTCGCGGCGCGTCACCTTGCGCACCAGGTTCTCGATAGCGCCGGTCTTGAATTCCTTCGGCGGCGCGTCGCCCTTGCCATTCTTGGCTTTCACTTTGGCGACGACGTCAAACGCCTGCAGCTTGCCGTAACCGATCGCCAGCAGCAGCTCGTCCCGATGCCCGAAGCGATGGGCTTCGAGCAATCTCCGCACGCTATCGTCGTTCTTAAGAAACTTCGTGAGGCTCATCCCGGAGCGCTGCATCTCGCTCTCCAACAGCTCACGGCCAAGATTCAGGCTCTTCTCGCGCTGCTCCGCGCGCAAGTAGCTGCGAATCCGCGTCTTGGCGCGACTGGTGACGCAGTGATCGACCCAGCTCTTACGCGGCTCCTGGGACGGCGAAGTCATGACTTCAACGACATCACCGCTGCGCAGTTTGTAACGCAGCGGAACGATCTGACCGTTCGCACGCGCGCCCGAACAGCGATTGCCGACTTCGGTATGGATGGCATACGCGAAGTCGATCGGCGTCGAGCCGCGCGGCAGAACCTGTACGTCGCCCTTCGGCGTGAACACGTACACCTCGTCCGGAAACAGATCGATCTTAACGCTCTCAACGAACTCCGCCGGGTCCTTGAGGTTGCGCTGAAACTCCGCCAGTTCTCGCAACCAGCCGAACTTTTCCGCGTCGCGCGGGTTCATTCCACCGGACACCCGCTCCTTGTACTGCCAGTGTGCGGCGACCCCGAGTTCGGCGACCCGGTGCATCTCATGCGTCCTTAGCTGGATTTCGATGCGCTGGCGGCCCGGCCCGATCACTGTCGTGTGTAGCGACTGATACAGGTTGGGCTTAGGCAACGCGATGTAGTCTTTGAAGGTGCTGGGGACTGGCGTCCATTTGGAGTGAATGACGCCGAGCGCGGCGTAGCAATCCGCAACCG
>JAUIKB010000172.1 GCA_030430975.1 Polyangia bacterium | reverse complement strand
CGCGGTCGCGACATCGACGACGGCTGCACCGCCCGCCACGCACACGATCGAATCGCCCACCGGACTGAAATGCGCCGCGTACACAGGCGTGTTGATCGAGCCGAGACGCACGTCGCGAAGTTCGTCGGGCTGGTCCACCAGGCCATAGGTCAGTCTGCCGTTCGCACGACCAACCGCTACCGAAGCTCCACCCTGGCCAAGCGCGAGGCTACTGATCAGCCCGCCTTCGCCGAGGCGAGCCACGCGGACGCTATCCCGCCAAACAGTCACGTCGGACGTGTGCATGGTGCGCGCGCCCTGGCCGGCGAGCGCCAAATACGGACCGCAGCTGGCCATCACGCAGACGGGCCCGGGATGTTCAACCCGCTCGGGCTGGGACGACTCGTGGGTGACCTCAACCGCGCGCCGAGTCGCACGCACGCGGGCGACCACTCCGTCCCGTGGTTCGAGCATGTCGAACCGGCCACGAGCGGCGCGCTTAACCGTCGCCTCCAACGTGCGAGTGATCGAGTCGCGCGCCTCAGAGTCAACGCAAACGTCGACTTCGAGACTCATCTCCTTACCGCTCAGTTTGGCGGCGATCAGATGTGGGTTCGCTGAAGCGAGCCCGCACATCTTCGCCGCCATGGCTTCGGACTTGAAGAGAACCAAGCCGGAAATGTGCAGCGCAGTCTTCCCGTCTGCGCCCGCGGATTGCAACACCTCGGACCCCGTCGAAGCGACGCTGCCCGCCGCTTCGTCTTGGGCCGATGGCAGCACGCCGGCCGCTTCCGCCACGCCGCACGCCTCAGCGTCTTCGACACTCGACCGCGGCAGCGTCTCGACGAGCGGTAGAGCGAGCTGCGAGCTTTCGGCGCAGCGTGGGTTCGCCTCCGTCGGCGGCTTGGGGGAGCGCTGGAGCGAGGACACTAATTCGCGCCGGAGCTGTCCGCGGCCCGCATCAAGTATGCCTCGATGAAACCGTCCAGGTCGCCGTCGAGCACCGCAGCAACGTCGCCCACCTCGTGCTCGGTCCGCAGGTCCTTGACCAGTTGATACGGCGCCATGACATAGCTTCGAATTTGGTTACCCCAGGCGATCTCGCCCTTGGCGTCCTGGTACGCCGCGCGCTCTTTGTCGCGTTTGGCCAATTCGATATCGTAGAGCTTGGCTTTCAGCATCTTGAGCGCGACGCGACGGTTCTGCAGCTGGCTCCGTTCAGCTCTGCACACGATATTAATGCCGGTCGGGATGTGCTTCATACGCACAGCCGTTTCCACCTTGTTAACGTTCTGACCGCCTTTGCCACCGGCGCGCATCGTCGTAACATCCAAATCAGAATCCGGCACCTCGATGTTGATCTCGTCTTCGATATCGGGAGTTACATCGACGGCGGCAAAACTCGTCTGACGTCGAGCGTTGGCGTCGAACGGGCTGATACGCACGAGTCGGTGCACGCCGACCTCTGCCCGTAGATAACCGTAAGCGCTCGCCCCGCTCACCGTGAACGATGCGCCGACGATGCCGGCTTCATCGTTCGGCTCGTAGTCGATGATCTCGGTCTTGTAGCCGCGCTTCTCGCACCAGCGGAGGTACATTCGCAGCATCATTTCCGCCCAGTCCTTGGCGTCCGTGCCGCCAGTCCCAGGCTGAATCGACACGATCGCGTCGGCGTGATCGACCGGGCCCGACAGCATGCGCTGAAGCTCTGCTTTGCGCAGGCGCTCCCCCAACGCGGTAGCCTGTTCCGCTGCCTCTTGAACGACCGCCTCGTCGCCCTCAGCCATGCCGAGCTCAAGGTACTCGAGGGCGTCGTTGACATCGGTGGTCAAGTTCTCGACGAGGTCGACTTTTTCTTGCGCCGCCGCCCGCTTACGCAGCAAGGCTTGCGCCTTCTCCTGATTGTCCCAGAAATCCGGAGCGGAACTCAGCTCATCAAACTCCGCGACGTTTCGTTTGAGTTCGGCGACGTCAAAGATGCCCCCTTAGCGCATCGACACGCCTTTGAAGGTCCGTCAGCAGGGTGCGGGTCTCAACAGACATCGCGCCTGCTTTAGCGCTATTTCATCGGTTTGAAAAGGCTCGTGGCGTGGAGGTCGACCGCCCGCGGCTCGCTCCCGGCCTGGCTGCGGATTCCGCGCTCGAATGCCGCGGCGCCGGGTATCGTTTCCAACGTGAACCTCCTCGAAGCCATCGGCAACACGCCTCTGATCCGACTGGAGCGTATTGATCGTGGGCTGCCGGTGCCGATCTACGGGAAATGCGAGCACCTCAACCCCGGCGGTAGCGTCAAGGACCGAATCGCCAAGTCGATCGTCCTCGACGCCGAGTCACGCGGCGTCCTCAAACCGGGCGCAACACTCATCGAGGCCACCGCCGGCAACACCGGGATGGGATTGGCGCTGGTGGCGGCGGTCCGTGGCTATCGACTCGTCTGCGTCATGCCCCAGAAGATGTCCGTCGACAAGCGGCGCGCACTCAAAGCGCTCGGCGCCGAGGTCGTCATCACCGACAACGCCCCGCCCGACTCGGCCGAGAACTTCCAGCATGTCGCAAAACGGCTCGCCGCTGAGCACGGGTATTTTCTCACCCAGCAATTCGAGAACCCTGCAAACGTCGCCGCCCACGAGCATGGCACCGGAGAGGAGATCTGGCAGCAGCTGTCCGGCAACATGGGAGCATTCGTCGCCGGCGCTGGAACCGGCGGCACTATCAGCGGAGTCGGAGCGTGCCTCAAGCGCCACCGACCGGGGGTTCGAATCGTGCTTGCCGATCCGCTCGGGTCCAGATTGACGGGGTGGGTCAAGACAGGCGAGCTCGGCGAAGACGGCTCGTACCTGGTCGAGGGAATCGGCGGGAGCGCGATCCCGATCAACCTGCACCGAACCGTTATCGATGACGCCATCCAGGTGAGCGACGAGGAGTCGTTCGCGATGGCCCGGCGCCTGATCGCCGAAGAAGGCATGCTCGTCGGCGGCAGCGCGGGTACGAACGTGGCGGCGGCCGTCAAGCTCGCACGATCAGGCAGCGTCGACGGTCCGATCGTGACCGTGCTGTGCGACCTCTGGGACCGGTATCAGTCACAGCCGTGGCTGAGCGAGTAGCTACAGGTCTTTGACGCACCGGATCCCCATCGCGTGTTTATGACTGGTTGCGACCCGCAAGCGGCACTCGCTTAACGACAGATGATGGGGCACCTCGATGCCGGGTTCGCCATAGTGGCGTGGCCACATACCGGTCGATGGTCCAGCGCGCGTCGTTGCGGAGTCACATCACGGCACGGCTGGACATCCGTACACGCCGATGATGTCGCCCATTCAGCGAGGGTCTCGATCCGCTAACCTGACGACCATGCGTCTCGTCCAACACCCCGAAAGCATCGCCGCGTGGCCCGATCCCACGCCATCCGATCCGTGGCGCATCTTGTTCAGCGGGTGCTTGGCCGGCCTGCAATGCGGGGTCAATGGCACCGACTACGGCCTGAGCGAGGGTTTAGCCGAAATGATCGCACTGCCGACGGTCCACTGCGTCCGGTTCTGTCCAGAAGACTTCGGTCTCGGCACGCCGCGCAGCATGCCGGACCTACACGGCGGCGACGGTTTTGATGCCCTCGACGGAAAGGCACGCGTGCTCGACGAACACGGCAACGACCTCACCGCGCAGATGATCGCGGGTGCGAATGAGATGCTGCGGGTCGCCCAGCGCGAGCGAGTTCGGTTTGCGGTCCTCACCGACGCCAGCGCCGCATGCGGCACGCAGGTCATCAACGACGGCTGTCGCTACGACGAACCGCGACGACGACGGCGCGGCGTCGGGGTGGCTGCGGCGACCCTCGTACGCGCGGGCGTGCCGGTCGTCGCTCAACGCGACCACCTCACAATCGGCCTGATCCGACAACGTCTGGACGCGGCATACCAACCAGACCCCCGTGCCGTCGATCACCACCATCATCCGTGGGTGCTCGAACACCTTCCACTCAAAGACCGCTGACGCGCCCGCCACGACCAAGCTGTACACTGCAGCCGCATGAGCGAGCCGATCTACCTCGACTACAACGCCACCACGCCCATCCTTCCGGAGGTGCTGGAGGCTATGCTGCCGTATCTGCGGGAGCACTTCGGCAACCCCTCGAGCGGTCACGCCCTCGGCCGCCGCGCAAAAGCCGGCGTCGAGACCGCACGCGCCCAGGTCGCCTCGGCCATCGGAGCCGAAACAGAAGAAATCGTCTTCACTTCCGGCGGCACCGAAGCGAACAACCTGGCCGTGTTCGGCGCGATCGCGACAAGCGAACGCCAGCACGTCGTCACGTCGACGTTCGAACATCCGGCCACCGCCGAGGTCTGCGACCGCCTCAGCGATGCTGGCATGCCCGTGACGCGCGTCGCCGTTTCGCAAATGGGCCGAATCGACGTCGATGCATTTGCTTCTGCGGTCACCGAGCAAACGGCGATCGCGTCGGTCATGCTCGCCAATAACGAAATCGGCTCGATCCAACCCATCGCCAAGCTAGCCAAACACACGCGCCGCGTCGGCGCGCTCATGCACACCGACGCCGCTCAGGCAATCGGCAAGATCGGCGTCAACGTCGAGGCGCTGGGCGTCGATCTGCTCAGCGTGGTCGGTCACAAGGTTTACGCGCCCAAAGGCGTCGGGGCGCTGTACGTGCGCCGTGGAGTCCAGCTAAGCCCGCGAGCGTTCGGCGGCGGCCATGAACGAGGCCTGAGGCCGGGGACCGAAAACGTGGCCTCGATCGTTGGACTCGGCGCCGCCTGCGCGCTCGCGACGCGAGACTTGGCGACCGTCCGCGCACACCTAACCGCGCGCCGCGATCAACTCCTCGAACTGCTAACGGACGCGATTGCGGGGATCGCAGTGAACGGCGACCTCGACGCATGTCTACCCAACACCCTAAGCGTAGCCTTTCCCGACGTCGCGGGTGCCGAGCTGCTCGCGCGCGCACCCGAGGTCGCGGCGTCGACAGGCTCCGCGTGCCACGAAGGGCAAGACATCGCTTCGCCTGCTCTACAAGCGATGGGACTCGCCGAGCGCGCTCGCGGCACCGTGCGCTTGAGCATCGGACGGGACACGACCGGGTCGGACATCGAGCGCGCTGCCGCCGCGCTGATCGGCGCGTTCCACGAACTCAGCTAACGGACAACCGAACAAAGCGCAGCGGTCACCGACACGGGCCTATCGGCTTTCCGCTACGAAATAGCTTCCTGCCTTGGACCTTGCCGCGGGACAGAGTCGCCCAGCAGCCCTGCTTCTGCCCGGCAACGTACGGGCCTTGCTGCTGGTCCCTCGCATCCGTACCGTCTGTCCACACTCCCGTCTTTTGCCCGGCTTGATAGCGGCCTCCGGCAACGAAATGTCCGGTTCCTGTCCACGTAGCGAAGGGGCCGACCAGCTGCCCGTCCGCTCGACACGCCTGGTCGACGAGCGTTGCGCCCGGTGCCTTGCCGCGACGCACGCTGCGACTGAAGGCAGCGCCTGACGGACACGGCGTGCACCGGCCGTTCAGATTCACCCGACCGTCGCCGCATCGGTCACCGACCGATGATTTGCAGGCCGTCAGAGTAAGACCGACTAAGAGCGCCGACAGTCGCACGCTGGCAGCATACAGCTATCGCCGGGTGTGGCGCCCGAACCAACCGTCGGTCAACACGTCCAAGCGTGCCGCGGCTTCGATTCGATCGAGCCGCGCCGCTAGACGTTCCTCCGGAAGAAGGTCGGGAGCGCGAAGCCGAACGCCAGCGCGGTACCACGCAAACAGGTAGCCCAATGCGCGTTCGATCACCCGAAGGCGAGCTGCGCCGTGCTGGCGTCGGATACGCTCAATGCGCACCTCGTCCGCCGCGAATACGGCCTTTCCGAGGCGCCACGTCGCGCGCGCCTCCATGTAGTACGTGGCGCCGCCCGACTGAGTGTACCGCCTCGGGTCATCGATCGTGGGCGAGTAGCGAAGGTTCTGATCGGTGGTACGCCCGCCCCGCAGACGCAACGCTGGCGACCTATGTGGACACCCCTGAAGCCGCGCTCGACGCGCTGGAACAACAGGCCCGCGCGTCGCGCCGGCTCGCAGCGCCGCGCGCACCGTAAGCCGCGCTAACTTCGACGTGAGCTTTACCGCGCGGCGCCGGTCGCGTCGACGTTTCGTCTTGCGCGCGATCGCGGCACGTCTCACGCGCGGTCCGGCTAGCGCGTCGAACGGAACCGTGAGCGTCAGCCCCGCGCGCGTCTCAGACATGCCGGTCGAAGCAGCGGCGAAATATCCGGCTATCCCGACCTGAAACGGGCGGGCAGCACTGGACGTTGACGAATAGAGAAACGACGCGCCGAGGGCGGCCAGCATGAGGACTTGGCGATATGACTGGAACATGTCCCCCCGTCGCTCGCGGAGAATCCTAGTTGCGGATCAAAGCTGGGCGAGCGGACGAAGTGCTGGCGATGTGGCCACCCACCGCCACCTCGTGGCCGCCGCCTGGGGGCCGCTATAGGATGGACGGTGGCGCTTCTCGGACCCGACGCGCGACGTCGATCGCCCGCTGCCGGGTTTCGGGCCCGCCGACGATGACCGGCTCGAATTCGACTGTCGCGTCCTCGCGCAATACTGCGCCCACTGAGAACGCTCGGAGCCCAGCGTCGCCTTGCCAGCTCAGAGCGCCGCGGACCACGGCCCCGGCAGGCAGATCGGTCAGGTGTTCGCTGCCCACGCGCTCGGAGATCGGAACCTTCAAACCCGTTCGCCGGGCGCCTCCGGGGTCAGGCCGAAACACAGCCAGCTCGAGCACCGCCGCGCCCGGGGTTTCGCTCCGCAAGCGCTTCAGCGTGGCCTCGCGAATCTCCCAATAGGCCACGGCGCTTCCGTCTGCGCCCCTGATCAACCAGAGCGAATCGTCGGGTTCCTCCTCGCTCGCGACATCGTCCCCCGCGGTTGGCTGCGCGGAGTCCGACGTGTCGGGGACGGCGGCTGAGTCGGCGTCGGGTTCCGTAGCGGCGGCGCCCATCGAGGCGCGCGATTCGTACGAAGTCGGCGTCGACCGCGCGCTCGGTGGTTCGTCGGCTGCCGGTCCAGAGTCCACGGCCGGCTCCGTGGCGAGCCGCTCCCGAAGCGCCTTGGCGACCTCGTGGTCGGGCTCCTTGCTCAGGACGGAGTCCAGCACCGACAACGCTCTGGCCTGATGCCCCTGAGCGGCATAGATCTCGGCCAGCGTGACCGTGGCAACGGCAGGGGGGCGAGATGTCTCGATGAGGTCCTTGGCACCACCACGAATCAGCTTGGCCGCGTCCGGTAGGTGGAAACCTTGCGCCATCATGCCCGCGACCAGATCGCGAGCTACGCCGAGCCAACCGCGTACGGACTGGCGCTCTTCGTCCGTCGAGGACACACGCAGCAACTCGTCGATTAACTCGACCCGCGTGAGCACTTCTGGGCGCGTAACCCCGACCTCGGTCGCGCGGGCGATCAGTTGCTTGCGGCCAAGGGCTTCCAGCTCGGTGCGATCGGTCACGCGCTCAGTGTAACGCCACCACGCGTGTGGTGGGGGCGGAACTCTACCTAGAGCTACAGGACGTCGCGAGCCTGCTCGATGTCGAGGCTTATCTGGCGCTTGAGCTCGTCTAGCCCCGCAAACTTCCGCTCGTCGCGAAGCCGACGGATCAGGTGGACGGCAAGCTCCGATCCGTACAGATCTGCGTCGAAGTCGAGTAGGTGGACTTCGATGCTCTTACCGGCAGCGACGGTCGGCCGAATGCCGATGTTCAGTACGCCCAGCTGCGTTTCATTGAACGCGTCAGACGTGACGCGAACTGCGTAGACGCCGTGAGGCGGCATCGCCTCTGGTACTTCCGCAAGGTTGGCCGTCGGCACGCCGATCGTGCGCCCACGTTGATCGCCCTGGACAACCTGGCCGGTTAGCACGTGGGGGCGACCGAGCACCTCGAAAACCACGTCCAGGTCGCCGGAGGACAACGCCTCACGAACCCGCGTGCTGCTGAACGCGCCGGCGTCGTCGCCGAGGAGCGTTTCAGCGTGGGCTCGAAACCCTAGCTCGGCCCCGAGGGCTTCGAGCGTCTTAAGATCGCCAGCTCGTCTGCGACCAAAGCGAAAGTTCTCGCCCACCAATACATAGGCTGCCCCGAGCTGCGTGGCGAGCAAGCGGCGCGCGAACTCTTCGGGCGACTGTCCGGCGAACGCTAGGTCGAAGGGCTGTACGACCACTTTGAGATCGTCATCGACCGCGCAGATCAAGTCGACGCGCCGCGCCGCCGTAGTGAGCCGACTCAGCTCACCTCGACCCAACACCTCGCTGGGGTGTGGATCGAACGTGAGGACGATGGGCGCCAATTCCATTTCCCGGGCGAGATCGGCCGCATGGGCGAGCACCTGCTGGTGGCCACGATGGACACCGTCGAAGTTGCCGATGGCGACGAGCGTGGAGCGCGGTGCAGCGCCGAGATCGTGCGCTCCGTCGATGCGTCGTCTGGCCACGGCGACCGGATTACTACAGCGCGCGATCATCCGACAAGGCGAACGCCCTTCCGGCGGTCGATAAACCGTGCCAAGAGCCCCATATGACGCCCGCGCAAGCGCTCGCTGACGCCAAGAACGACGATCTGCGAGCGGTATACGTCGTGGTTGGTGACGACGCCCACACGCGCTCCGAGGTGGTGCAAGCACTGCGCGAGGCGGCGACGTCCGGTGGCGTACCTGGTCTGAACGACGATCGATTCACCGCAGGCGAAATCGACGTTGGCGACGTGATCGCAACCGCCCGCACGCTGCCGATGATGGCCAAGCGACGGGTCCTGCTGGTCCGCGGCATCGACCGCTGGGACACCAAAGACCAGAAGTCCAAGAACAAGGCGAGTCCGCTCAACACTCTGGCGGAATACGCAGAGGCTCCGATCGAAACGACCGTGATGATTTTGGACGGCGGAAAGCTCGACAGTCGCCGG
>JAUIKB010000171.1 GCA_030430975.1 Polyangia bacterium | reverse complement strand
CGCCTCCGCCGGCCCGCGCGGCGCGAACGTCCTCCCCCGACGTCGAGCCCAGTCCGCCCGCGCCGCTGCCTACGCCAGCCACCCGCGACCGCGCGCAGCCCAGCGCTCGCCCCCCGCGTCGACCGCGAGCGCCAACGCTGATCGGTGTGGCGCCCCCTCCCGCGCGAGCTGCTCGGAGCGAAATACCCAGCGGCATCGCGCCTGCTCCCCACGATCCGCTCGCGCCGTCGCGGCCGGTCGCGCGCAGCAGCCGTCCCGTTTCGCGCGCGTCGGTTCCGCCACCCTCTCTGCCGCCCCCGCCTCCACCCCGGCAGCGTCGTCCCCGCGCGTCGTCCCCGGGAGTGGCACCCCCGCTGCCGCCCGCGGACGTGACGGAAACCGAGATCGACGTCGCCGCTCCCTTCGTGTCCAACGTTGCCGAACCTCTGGACGGTGTCGAGGCCACGGCGACCCAGGTCGACCGACCCGCGATCGACGAGCAGCCGGTGAGTTCCGCGGCGCCGGTCCCGCTCGTGGCGCGTGCGTCATTCGAGGACACGCTGACGCAGAGCGACAAGTGGCCACCGGGCTCGGACACGTCACCGGTGTTCGACCCTCCGCAGCCGGACGAGTTCGATGACGATCCGGCGACGGTTATCATGCCGTCGTTGTCGGAGGCATCCGTAGCGGATTCTCTGCCCGCGTTCGATGCCAGCGTGAGCGAGACGCTGCCGTCGCTCAGGACGCCAGACGTGACGTCGGCGCCGGTACCGTCCGCCGCCCAGCCGAGCGCTCGCGTGGCGTACCATTCGGCGCCGTCCCAGGCCGCGCCATCTGTGCCCGCAGGGGTCCAGCCGTCGGCGCCCATGGCTGCGCCGACGCTCCGCGACGAGCCTTCGCCGTCTCGCCCATCACGCTCTCGGCGTGTCGGGCTGGTCGCGTTTGCCTGCACCGTGACCGTTAGCGGCGCTGCTGCGGCGTGGTACTTCGGCCTAGGGCCCGGCAAACCCCTATTGTCCGCGGCCCCCGCGGCTTCGATTTCGGGTGCCGCGGCCTCGGCGCCGAGCTCTGGGACGGCCAGCGCCGCCGCATCGTTGAGCGCCGGTGCGGGAACACCGTCCGCGACGCCCGCTTCTTCAGCGGCGACAGGCGTCGCAGCTGCCGCAGCTGATCCTGCCGCATGTTTGGTTAAGCAGTTCCCACAGGGAAGTTTTGCTGGCAAACCCAAAGCGGATTGGCTGTGCTCGACGGCCGACCCGCGGCGGGGTGCGGTCAAGATTCGCTCAGCCCTGGTCAAAGGGGGCCAGGGACGGACAACCGACGCGATGCGGTTCTACAGTCAGCTGGGTTGGTTCGAGATCGCCAGCTACGTTGTGATCCGGCACGAGTGCTGTGCCACTCAAGAGATCAAGCTGCCGCGACCGGACGCGAAGTGCTCCCCCATGAAGGAGCCGCTCGCGGCGCTTGCGACGGCCGCCAACGGGGACGGTGACGTGGAGGCCGCGGTGAGCAAGTACGCCTCAAATATCACGTGCGAGGTCGGCGCCGGTCGAGCTGGCAGCTACTGGCAGCGTCGAACGATTCGGGGCGGCGAGCGGAGCGCTTTCTCAACTTTTCTCAAAAGGCGGCCGTCGAAGTAGCCGAAGTCAGTGTGATGATGGAACAGCAAGTGTCTCAAAGCGGCCGTGAGTTTGACGATGTACGGCGGATGTCGGGCATCGAGATCGGGCGGCTGATTCGCGCTGGAGAATTGAGTTCACGCGATGCCGTGGAAGCCCACATCGCCCAGCTCGAGCGCGTCAATCCAGCGATCAACGCCGTCGTGGCGACGCGCTTCGATGAGGCGAGACAGGAGGCGGCCGCGGCTGACCGTCGACTAGCAGGGAATCCTGCCGGCGATCTCCCACCGTATTTCGGCGTGCCGTGCACGATCAAGGAGTGCTTCAGACTGACGGGCATGCCCAACACTTCCGGTTTGGTGCGACGCAAGAGCGTCCGGGCCGATGGCGATGCGACAACCGTAGCGCGCATGCGTGCGGCCGGCGCAATCCCGCTGGGTGTTACGAACACATCCGAACTGTGCATGTGGATGGAGTCCGCAAATCAAGTCTACGGACGCACCAACAATCCGTACGACTTGGAGCGGATCGTCGGCGGCTCGTCCGGCGGCGAGGGGGCGATCATCGCGGCGGGCGCTTCGCCGCTCGGATTGGGCTCGGACATCGGCGGATCGATCCGGGGCCCAGCGTTCTTTAACGGTATTTTCGGCCACAAGGGCACCGGCGGACTCGTGCCCAATACCGGACAACACCCGATCGCCGCGGGTGACGCTAGGCGCTATCTTTGCTCCGGGCCGATGACTCGGCGGGCGGCCGATTTATTTCCGCTATTGAAAATTATGGCTGGGCCCGACGGCGAAGACGGCGGCTGCGTGGCCATGCCGCTGGGCGATCCCGAGCGCGTCGATCTGACCGGTCGAACGCTCGTCAATCTGGTCACGGACGGGCGCATGGGACAGTCGTCGGAGCTGCTGCGTCGCCAAAACGAGGTTGCTGCCGCTCTAAAGAGCCGCGGTATGAAACTCAAGACGGTGGAGCTGCCGGAGTTGAAGCATTCGTTCGACATCTGGTCGGCGGCCATGCACGCTTCGCAGGAAGAATCCTTCGCGGCGATGCTCGGCGAAGGTACGCCGGTGAGGCCTCTGCGCGAAATTGGGAAGTGGCTGGTCGGCAGTTCTGACCACACGCTGATGGCGAGCCTGCTCGCGGTGACCGACGTCGTACCCAAGCTGCTGCCTGGCCTGACGTCGAAACGCATGGCGCAGGCCAAGAGCCTACAGACCAAGGTGGATGCGGCGTTGGGCGAGGATGGCGTCCTGCTTTACCCGTCATACACGACGGTTGCCCCTCGGCATGGGGTTCCCGTGCTCTGGGCCCTGCGCCTGCACATGCCCTGGGCCTACCTAGGCATCATCAACATCTTGGGGCTTCCCGCTACGCAGGTACCGCTCGGTTTGGACGACAAGGGCGTACCGCTAGGTGTTCAGGTGATATCGGCTGCCGGCAACGATCACGTCACGATTCGCATCGCGCAAGAACTCGAGCGGGACTTTGGCGGGTGGGTTCCGCCAAAGCTGGCGTCGATCGCGCTCAGTGGCGGCGACTGAGCGCATGGCGACAGCGCGGACGACGCGAGTTAGCGACGCGCGGCTAGCGAACGTTGAACGATCGTCTGACGGTAACGGGGGAGCCGGTAAAGGCCGGGATAGTCAACGCACGGAAGCGGTGAGCGATGCAAGCGCCGACCGGTGTGCCCGCGTACGGCGCCGAGACGCTTGCCGCGCTAACGCGGCCGGACGGACTGAAGGTGACCGTTGCCCGGCCTGGTCCGGTAGGTCCAGTCTTAGCCTTGCAGCCTCCTGCCGACGCGGCCGCCCCGGCGACAGCTGTACGCAAGCGCGCGGCGTTAACCGGTCCCGGGGTCTCCTCTTCTAGCGTCAGCCCTTGCGGTTCTGATGCTGCGGGTGCCCGTCCGCGCGTTGCGCTCGGCTGTTTGCCTGCGTCGGCGGCGCTAGGGAGTGAATCGAGGCTGACCGCGTCATCGCTTGCGGTCGCCGGTTCGGTTGCGATTGCGGTTGCTGAGGCAGGCGTGCTGGACAAGCTTTTCATTACGGTAACGGCGTCGTCGTCGGCGGGGTTGGAACGCCATAAGTAAGCTGCGACCAGGGCGAGGCACGCGCACATGGCCGCCAGCGCCACCGGCAACACGCGGCTGCGCTTGGGTCGCGTTGTGGCCCGGGGTAGAGACGGCGCGTCGCCGGGGATGTGCGCGGCGCCAGGGTGGCTCGAACCGGTCCAAGTCACCTGTGAAATAGCGCCGCCGCTCAGGCTCATGCCATCGATACCGCTGGTGGTGGTCGTGCTGTCTGCGTCTTCGAGCAGGATTCGCGCCGAGGACTGCCGCGCGGGATCCATGCCGTCGACGCGTTTGAGGGCGGCGCGCACCGCCGCGCGTCGATGCTCCAGCCGCTCTCTGAGCACACGTCTGAGCAGGCCGGAGACGCCGGCCCGAGGCACGACGATGCGCTGCGAGACGAGGTACCGGTCGAGCGCGCTACGCAGTTCGTCCGCGCTTTGAAAACGAGCGCTGATGTCGCGCGCCAGGCCGCGCAGCAAGATGCGCTGCAGTTCCTTGGGGTAGTCGGCGACGATGTCGCAAGGAGCGGGAATGACTCCCTCGACCACCAAGCGCAGGGTTTCCTCGCGCGTTTTCGCGCGAAACAGGCGCTCACCGGTCGTCAACTCGAACAGCACGACCGCGAGTGAGAACACGTCGCTGCGGCGGTCGAGAACATCGCCGCGCGCCTGTTCAGGCGACATGTAGCCGATCTTGCCTCGCACCTGATTCGACTGCAGGTCTTGTAGCCGTCCGACGGCGCTTGCCACGCCGAAATCCACGAGCTTGATCGCACCATCCAAACCCACCAACAAATTGTGCGGCGACACGTCACAGTGGACCAGGTTGCGTAGCTCTCCGTCAGCGCTCCGGAGTTCGTGCGCCGCGTGCAGACCTGCCGCCGCGTCCGAGATCACGCGTGCCGCTATGTCGACGGGGATCGCGCGCCGCGCCTGCGCTGCGGTGATCACGGCGCGCAATGAGTCACCGACAACCCATTCCATAGCCATGTACAGAATGCCGCCTGACTCGCCGACGTCGTAAACCCGCACGACGTTCGGGTGGTCGATGCTCTGGACGATCTGTCCCTCATCCAGGAACATCGCGCGGAAGCGACGATTTCTCGCCAGTTCAGGCAGCATGGCTTTGACCGCCACCAAGCGCTCTTCCGATGCATCGTCCGACAGCACGCGTGCGACCCAGACGCTCGCCATTCCCCCGCGCCCGATCTCGACCAGTAGCTGGTACCTGCCCAGGAGGGTTCCCGATTGCAGTACCGCAGCCATCCCTCCATGGATTGAACCATCTGCGCGCCGCGGGCGCCATGCCGGCAGGTGCGCGACAGTGTGTGTTCAGGGCTTACCTGGACACTTGCTCCGGACTGTCGCTGCCCGCTGGCCGTCTTGCAATCCGGACGAGGATGTGACGGCATCCGCCGATGCCCGAGTTCATCTTCACCATGCAGGACGTCACGCGCATTCACCCGCCTGACAAGAAGGTCCTAGAGAACATTCACCTTTCGTTCTATCCGGGCGCAAAGATCGGCGTGTTGGGCATCAACGGTGCCGGAAAGAGCTCGCTGCTCAAGATCATGGCGGGCGTCGACACGGACTTCTTTGGCGAGGCTCGCCCTCATCCGGGGACTCGCATCGGCTACTTCGCTCAAGAGCCAGATCTGGGCGAGGCGAGGACGGTGCGTGAGGCTGTCGATGAGTCCGTAGCCGAGACGCGCGCGCTGCTGAACGAGTTCGAGCAGATCAGCATGAAGCTCGGTGAGCCCATGTCAGACGACGAGATGACGGCGCTCCTCGACAAGCAAGGCAAACTGCAAGACGAGATCGACGCCGTCGATGCGTGGAACCTGGATTCGACAGTCGAGATCGCCATGGGCGCTCTGCGCCTGCCGCCCGAAGATGCCGAGCTCAGCACGCTGTCCGGCGGCGAGCGTCGCCGTGTTGCCCTGTGTCGGATTCTGTTGGGCAGGCCCGACATGTTGCTCTTGGACGAGCCAACCAACCACCTGGACGCCGAATCCGTAGCCTGGCTGGAGCGATTTCTGCATGACTATGCGGGCACGGTGGTCGCTGTTACGCACGATCGCTATTTCCTCGACAATGTTGCCGGGTGGATACTCGAGTTGGATCGCGGACGCGGCTATCCGTTTAAGGGCAACTATACGTCCTGGCTTGAGCAAAAAGAGCAGCGCTTAGCGCTGGAGGAGAAGCAAGAGACGGCGCGGCAGCGCAAGCTCAAGCAAGAGATCGAGTGGGTTCGCTCGTCGCCAAAGGCGCGACACGCCAAGAGCAAGGCCCGCCTTCAGGCATACGAGGCGCTGCAGTCGCAGGCCGAGAAGGGGCCAGCCGATCTGGCCGAGATCAGCATTCCTCCTGGACCGCGACTCGGCGATACGGTCCTAGAAGCCCGTGGGCTGACCAAAGGCTTTGGCGATCGATTGTTGATGTCGGGGCTGGAATTCAACCTGCCGCGCGCCGGCATTGTGGGCGTGATCGGGCCCAACGGTGCCGGCAAGACCACGCTCTTTCGTATGATCACCGGAGAAGAGCAGCCCGATGCCGGGACGCTTACGCGGGGTGACACGGTCAAGATCTCGTACGTAGACCAATCGCGCGAAGCCCTGGCGGCCGAGCACAGCGTCTGGCAGGAGATTTCGGACGGGGAAGAAAAGATTTCGCTGGGAAAGAAGGAGATCAACTCGCGCGCGTACTGCGGCTGGTTTGGGTTTCGCGGTTCCGATCAGCAAAAGTCGGTAGGCAACTTGTCCGGTGGTGAACGCAATCGAGTCCACCTGGCAAAGTTGCTGAAGCAGGGAGGAAACCTGCTGCTGCTAGACGAGCCGACCAACGATATCGACGTGGATACGCTGCGCTCGCTAGAGGAGGCTCTGCTGAGGTTCCCGGGGTGCGTGGTCGTGACCAGCCACGATCGATGGTTTCTCGACCGGATCGCGACGCACATCCTGGCGTTTGAGGGCGACAGCGAAGTCGTCTGGTTCGAGGGTAATTTTCAGGCCTACGAAGAAGACCGTCGCAGACGGCTAGGGCACGACGCCGACCAGCCTCAGCGCATCAAATACAAGAAGCTCAAGATGTGAGCTTCGCCGCACGAAAATAAGTTCGAGGAGCAAGCGCTACGGCCACCACGAGGCAGCAGTGGGTGACTGCAACGCTTGCTCCCCATTTCGTCTGCAGGCGGTGTGTGTGTGATCAGGGTGTGATTACCTACAGACCTGCAGGAATCTACCGGCCGCCTGGCCGTTGGGCAAGCGGTTTCGGTCGCTTTGGCAGGCATTCCGCCTGATCCGGACACGTTCAGTCATACCGTAATCGGCTGATCTTGGATTTACCACGGAAAATAGAATGAACTTGCGGCGGATGTCTGCCACCGTCACGCTGCGCCGATGGCATTGGGACGCGATGATCTGCTTCTGTTGACGGGTTCTGAGCTGCTGAACTTGCTGTGTGGTGGGCATCCGATCGATGCTGCTGAGCTGGACGACCGGGAGTACCGGGGCATTTCCCTGAATCTTCCGGGTGTGGTCGAGCGGCTCACCTGGAAGAAGTTCCGCAAGACGTTTCACCGCGACCCGAGAACCGGGCGCCTGCGTGGCTGGAACGTTCGCGTTCAGCAGTCGCCGCTGAGCGACGCCGCGTTTGAACCCATGCGCAAGCGTGGCGAGCCGGTCACGTTTGGGCACTACGAGGTCTACGACGCCGAGGGCTACGACATGCCGGCGCCCGCGTCGCGCGGATTGATGATCGACTACGGTAAAGGCGGCAACAGTAGGCTCGACCCGACCGCGCGCCTGCGCGACCCGATCGTGAGCGTGAATGGCGACGTCGATTTGCTGCTCGGCTGGACGTTCGTGGACCTGGGTTTGACGACGGTTCGAACGCCGAGCTTCTTCGTCTTAGAGCGCGATGTGGAGCTGACCCATATCGCGCTTCCCTGAGCCGCCGAGCTAGGCAAGCCCTGCGCGGGTGGCCGGCGTCAGTAGGTGATCCAAGCCAGCTTCGTGCTGTTTTCGCCGGTCGTGACGCAGTTGCGAATGCGTTCGTTCTCGGCATCCTCCGTCGCTTCGACGACCTCGATGTGATTGCACTGGGTAGCGTCTGCTTTGAAGTACGCGACCCGCGTTCCGTCAGGTGACCAAACGGGGCTGGTCACGTTTCCCGTCGTCAATCGGATCGGCTCCGCATCGCTGCCGATGCGGGCAACGAACAGCGCGCCGCTCTTGGTGCGGTCCCTGTATAGATAGCGGTCGCCGCGGGGCGAGATGACCGGGTTGTCCGCATCGTCGCGTATCAGGCTCTGCATGCCGGTATCCAGATCGATCTTACGAATCGACCGCTCCTGGTTCGTGCCCTGGATCTTGATGCGGGTGTAGTAGATCGAGTTTTCACACGGCAGGGGCGCCGGATTGAGCTCGATCGTATTGGCGGGGAGTTCAGCCAGGAATTCGAACTTGCCGCACGAACCGGCGCCGACGCGGCCGAGGCGGTAGCCGTCGTTGGTGGAGACCATGTTGTCGAACGCAAAATTGTAGCGGCGGCACAGGTAGAGATTGCCGCTGGCGTCGTAGCGATGGCACTCGTCGTTGATATTTCCGTAGGAGAGCAACGTCGCGGTTTCGGTCTCTGGAGAGTAGCTCCAGGTGTGCTGGATCGAGTCGCCCACCGGCGTGCCGTAGGTCGCCTCCTGATCGGGTACGGTGCATGAAAAGGCGATGCTCTTTCCGTCATCCGACGCGCCCATGCTCCAAACCCGGTCGACGGCAAACACCTCGACGACATCGGAGCCATCCGGCTTCATCGAGCGCACAACGTTCGGGGTTGGCGCCCAGTCGTTGAAGATGATCTGCTCGCCCTTGGGCAGCGGGTTTCTCGCCTCGAAGTTGATGCTGGCCGCGGTCGGTTCGGGGAAGGAGGCATCGAATGCCGGATCGCCGGCGCAGAGCGGACCCGGCCCCATCGGGTCGCAACCTCCTTCGCCGCCCATACCGCCGCCAGCGCTTCCACCGCTCGCCCCACTGCCGCCGCTCGAGCCCGAGAAGCCGACCGAAGCGAGCATCTTCGCGTGGCACACGCTGATCCGGCACGCCGCGCCGACGGTGCCGAGCACGCGGCTCGGGCGCGCGCCGCGCGCGGGCGCTTCTGGGCCCGACGCGAACACCTGGCAGGGCCGCGTCGCGGGGGACCTCGACTGGATCACGATGAAGGCGCTCGAGAAGGACCCCGAGCGGCGCTACGACACGGCGCGCGCGTTCGGGCAGGACCTGC
>JAUIKB010001174.1 GCA_030430975.1 Polyangia bacterium | reverse complement strand
CTCAAGTCGGCTTACATACATCTCAACCTCGGTCGGCTTACATACATCTCAACCACGGTCGCCGCAATCGGCTTACATCTCGGGCTTACATCTCAACCTCGGTCGATATTCAACCACGGTCATCACGGCACGCTGACCGTGCAGTAAATACCGTTAAAAACCACAAGGCAACTAAAGCGACAACCGAAACCATCAGAGGGGTTACCACTCGCGCATCCGTCCCTAGTTTGAGGACATGAAACGACATCTCGCCGCGACGCTAGCCGCCGTCCTCACCGTCAGCGCGTCGCCAGCTCGCGCACAAACTCACGTCACGACGGTTGTCACGCCGACCCACATCTCGGCCGGTAGCCAGCTGTATTCGAACGACTTGGACGGGCTACGCGACCACTTGGAAACGTACCGACTGAGTCAGCCGAGCGTGTACAACCAGCTCGATAGCCGCCTCGCCCGCCTGGAGTCGGCCAACACGACGGGCAACGTCGTCATGTGGGGCTCGGTCGGGCTCGGTCTCACCGTCCTGTTTCTGCCGTTGCTCGGCGTTGGTCAGGAGGACTGTTCGGAACTCGAGGGCGACATCCTCGACTTCAACGACACGCGGGAAGAAGACTGCCGGGATGCCAACCTCAGCCGAGGCCTGACGATGATGGCGGTAGGCGGCGCGATCGGCCTCGGTGGCGGACTGATCGGCTACTTGCTGAAGCCGACCCGGGACGACCGCATGGACTACATCAACGAACACAACCGAGTCGCGCCAAGCGCGCCGCTCAAGCTCAACGTTGGCTATTCCACGCGCAGCCGGATGGCGCGCGCCACGCTGCGCTGGATGTTCTAGACGCAGCCGGCGCGAGGTCGTGAACCGTTTGTTCGGCAGCCCGCTCGATGGGCCGGCGTTCGCACCAGTGTTACACTCCCGCTCAGGCAACCGTCATGTCCCAACCCGCACGCGACCTCGACGCTCCCGTTCCCGGCGGACATGTCCACGGCGGGCGCACCTACGTCCGGGCGCCCCGGCCAGTGGTCTTTCCGGTGGAGGCTGACGTGCCGGAATCTACCCGCCACCTGCGTCTGCGCACCGCGCTGTTCCAGCTGCTGGACTCAGCGTTTTCGGACTCCGCGTGGGTCGGCTCCGATCAGTTCGTGTACTGGGACCC
Organism: Polyangia bacterium; assembly: GCA_030430975.1. Lineage (GTDB taxonomy): Bacteria > Myxococcota_A > Polyangia > Polyangiales > Polyangiaceae > JAUIKB01. The sequence goes on along the minus strand of JAUIKB010001174.1, from coordinate 529 downwards.
GACTGATCCGCGCCGATGTCTCGCGCCCGATGTGTTGGTCAAAGCCGGCGGCCCGAACGCCGATTTCAAGACGTGGAAGATCTGGGAACGCGGCGCACCCGACGTCGCCGTCGAGATCGTTTCCGAATTCGATCGCACTGAAGCCGCCTGGGACGAAAAGCTCGAACGCTACCGCAAGTCCGGCATCCGCGAGGTCGTACGCTTCGATCCCGAGCCGACCGGGGACCGCCACGAGCTCACCGTTTACGACCACGTTGACGGCGATCTCGTCGAACGCGACCTCAACTGCAAGTCGACGGACGGACTACCCATCGCCGCCGAATGCACAGCGTTGAATGCCTGGTGGGTCGTCACCGACCACCCGCAGCTCGGACGCATGCTGCGCCTTTCCGCCGATCGCGACGGCACGCAATTGTTCCCGACCATCGAAGAGCAACGTGAACACGAACGCGCAGCCAAAGAACAGGAGCGCGCTCGCGCCTACGCGGCCGAGCGTGAGCGTGACGCGCTCGCTGAAAGGGTACGCCAA
>JAUIKB010000170.1 GCA_030430975.1 Polyangia bacterium | reverse complement strand
TTCGTCTACGAGGGCGCGCGGCTCATGCGCGATCGGTTCCTGTTTCAAGAAGTTTGGGACAAGACCGGGTTGCCCAGAGAAGAATGCATGGACATCGCGTTCAATAACGAGGGACAGAAACAGTTTCGGCGCATGCTGTTTTCGAAGATCGTGCCGGCGGTGAAGCGCATCGGACTATTGTCCGATCGGCAGCGCGCGCGCTTCGAAGATCTCGGGATCCTCCAGTTTGAACACATCGAGTTCGCATTAGACGACGCGCCTGCTGCGTAGTCGGCCGAAGCGGCCAAGAAAAATGAAGCGGGAAAAGTGGGCACGTGCTGGGTTGACCTGTGACCGACCGGGATACGCTGGCGGCTGGACCGGCGCTACGGTGAGAGACAGCCACACAACGGATCGCCAAGTGCGCATTTGCACGCCTTCTCGCCGCCGCTCTTCGGGCGGCGTGCGCGGCCGATCGCTTGCCGTGCTTTGTTTGTTTCCTCTTTCGCTGCCGCACGCTGAACTTGGAGCTTGATGCGATGGGCTTCGTTCTTGGCGTTGCTGACTTTTGCCTGAAGCGCCCGTTCCTTCTGGCGCGACGCTTCGACGTCGGTTTCAAGCTGCGCGACGCGTGCCTCGGCCTGCTTGGCTTGGCCAGCGAGGGCCGCCCGCTCTTCCTCTGCTTTCTTGCCCGAATCGTAGAACAGCACGCTGCCGAGCACGGCGCCGATGACCAATATGCTCGCCACAACGGCGACTGCGATTTTCAGCTTCTTCTTCCCGGAGTCGCTCTGCACCGCTGCGAGCCGCTGTTCGTGCGCCTGCTGAGCAGCCAGCACGGCCATCTGCGCCCTGTGTTCCGACTCGGCGCGACCGCGCTCGATTTCGACCTGGCGGATCGCATCGATGCGCGCCTCCTCTTCCTTACGCCGTTGCTCCTCTGAGCGACGTCGCTCTTCCTCTTCGTGGATCCGTTGATCCGCGGCGGAGCGCGCAGCCGCTTCGGCGGCCTCGCGGGCTGCTTGCGCGGCGCGGGCCTTCGCCGCCGCCTCTTCTTCTTCCGAAGCGATGCGATCCTCTTCGAGGGTCATCAGTTCTTTGAGAGAGAAGAGAACTGAACTTTCTTTCTCTTCGGCCATAGCCGGCAGACTCCTATGCGCGATTTGAATTGGGGACGTTCGACTGAACACCCACCCATGGCGAATACCAATGGTAGCCCAACGGCGTCAACGTAGTTCGCCTCGATCCGAGGCTCGACTGCGTCGACAATGCGGTCGTCATGGGGTGGTGTTCACAGGCACTCGGCACCGTACTCACTGTACTGGAATGCGGCTTCGGGGCCCAGCTACTCGGACACGAACGCGCTGCGTTTCTTGGGGACCGAAACGAATTTCCGTAAGCGCTTGACTCGGGGCCCACCTGGGGTTCAGCGTGAAGCTGTCATGGCGCGCGAAAAGCTGACAATGAGTCTAATCGTCTCCGGCGCTGTCTGGGTGCTGGCTCAGGGGTGCGGGGGCCCGCAGGGGCTCGGCGATCGCGGTGACGACTGTTTCCGGGCAGACGACTGCCTCGAAGGATTGGTGTGCGTTCAGGGCCTATGCAGCCGCGACCTCGACGGCTTGGTTTCGTCCGTGGATGGTCCGGGCGGCGGATCCGGTGGCGGCGGAGGTGCGGGCGGCATGGCCGGAGGCGGTGCGGGTGGTCCGGGCGGTTCGGGGCCCGGCGGCAGTGGTCCGGGCGGCAGCGGGCCCGGTGGTAGTGGCCCGGGCGGCAGTGGCCCGGGCGGCTCGGGGCCGGGCGGCAGTGGCCCGGGCGGCAGCGGCCCCGGCGGAAGTGGTCCCGGAGGTTCGGGGCCCGGCGGTTCGGGGCCGGGCGGTACCGGCGGGTCGCCGACGGGCGGCACAGGTGGGTCCCCAATGGGCGGCACCGGCGGGTCTCCGATGGGCGGCACCGGCGGGTCGCCAACGGGCGGCACCGGCGGGTCCCCGACCGGCGGCGCGGGCGGTTCCACGGCGGGCAGCGGCGGCACAACCTAGCCAAACAAAGCTCTGACGCGCTCCGTTAATGCCGAGCCGCGCGAGCGTGCGAAGCGCTCAAGCACACGGCTTCGGGGCGGGGCCCCGCGCCCAGCGTGGGGCGGGGTTTTTCAACAACCCCGGGAAACACGCGCAGGACGGAAGGACAACTTCCGGAGCCCTGGGCGCGTTCGCGGGCGAGCGTTCGCCGCGTCAGGGGCGAGCCTACTGACGGGCCCGCCCCGGCAGTTGGTCCTCATTCCTTCCAGAACAGCTTCCAGGGATTGTGCTTCAGGTCCCGGGTGAGCTCCTGGATGTCGTCGTACAGCGCCTCGTCCATCATGAACGCGCCGACGGTACCCTTGCCGCGTTTCACGTGGCTCACGATCGATTGCGCATCGCTTGCGACCAGCTTGGCGCGGGTGGTGACTTCGGCCACATCGCCGGTGATCTTGTCGATCCGGCGCAGCTGTTTGTCGGACGCTAACGTACCCGTGATCTTTTTCGCGTCCTTCACAACGCCCCGGCCGTCACGCATCAACGGGCCCAGGTTCTTGTTGAGGGTCACGGTTGTGGCCTCGACGTTGTTCATGATGCGGTTGATCTGCGGGTTGTCGACGTACTTGCCGCGCGCTGCGCGCAGGGTGTCGTTGGCCTCGCCGCTCAGTGTTTCGACGTTGGTCACGATGTTGTCGAGCTTTTTGTCGTTCTTTTTGAAGAAGTTTCCGGTGCCCTTGAGGGTGTTGTGCAGTCCGTCGAAGGTTTCCGAAATCTGTTTCTCGTTCTTGGTGATACCGACGTACGCCGTGTGTGGCAGCTCGTAGCTTTCGGCGAGCAGCAGGTCGAGCCTTGGCGGACTGACGCCGTGCACCACGGCGCCGTCGGCGAGCTTGGGGCGGTCGTGCGAGCCCGGATCGACCGCCAAGAACTGTTCGCCCAGCACACCTTGGCTCGTCACGTAGAAGCGCGCGTTCTCGCGCACCGCGTTCTCGTACCGTTTCTCGAGCTTTGCGACGACGCGAATGGGCGGCTCTGGCTCGCCGGTCTTCGGGTCGACCGTGCCGCCGCGAAACTGGATCTCGTCGACTTTGCCGACTTTGACGCCCGCGATGCGGATCGGCGCCCCCGACTGCAAACCCCCTGGGTTATCGAAGTTGACGTGGACGGTGTACGTCGGCTCGAAGCTCAGGCCGCCCATGATGACGACGCAACCGCCTAAGAGCGCGAGCGCGACCAGAATGAGGGCGCCGACTTTTACTTCGATGGAGCGTTGGCTCATGGTGGAGGCTTTCCGGTTAGGTCCCTAAGAGCAAAGAGCCGACATCGCGCCGAACCCATGACCAGCGTATCGCAAAATGCTGCGCTGCGCGCGGCGCGACGGGACGCGGCGCCGCCTACAACCGACTACATCGGCTACTCCTGGAAGACCTGTGGCGGGCCTTCTGAGCACCAGGAGTAACAGCACGCACCGAACCCCGCGGTGCGCTTCGTCTGGGTCTGCTCCCAGTCGAACAGCGCGCCGTCCGGCACTTGATACGCGCTTCCCTCAGGGGGGCGAATCGCAGCTGGACAACGATTGTACGGCGCCGCGACTGGCATCGAGGCTCCAGATTCCGGTTCATCGATGCAGTGCGTCTCGCGCATGGTCCGCGCGGAAGAGCAGCGCGCTTGGGGATCGACCGTCCGCGGATCCACCACCGTGAGGTCCGAGCACCAGCTGTAGCAACAAGCATGGCCAGGTGGCATACGGGCGCGGGTGTGCTCGGTATAGGGCACATCGAACTCAGCGACGACGGGCCCGTCACGCTTGCTCACCGGATCAGGCAGCACGCTTGGGCACTCGCCGAAGGGATCCGGCGCCGGCCGCGAACTGGAGCGCGGAAGCAACGCCTCGCACTGATACTCCCGCTCCTGGTCGAGCTTGCAGACGTTGGGCCCGGACTTGCCGTAGCTGCGCGGCTCGGGTGTTGCCGGCCCGCAACCCCAGGCTAGGGCCGTCGATACGACCAGTAGCGCGCCGGTGGCGTACGCTCGGAGCTGGCCACGGGTCGTCACCGGTGGAAGCTAAGAACGCATCCGGCCGGAGTGCAAGCTCTGCGGCGTCGCAGTCGGCAGGGTTGTGCGCCAGCGGGTTTCGGGCCCGTGGTAGTCTGCGCGCCGCTCTGCGATGATCTCATTTCGACACGTTCGCAAGTCGTTTGGCACCAAACATGTGCTCCGCGACGTCAGTTTCGATGTGGGCGACGGCCAGGTGTTTTTCATCATCGGCGCGTCCGGGGTCGGCAAGAGCGTGCTCATCAAGCACCTGATCGGTCTGCTGTACCCAGATGGCGGCGAGATCTGGCTCGATGGTGAGGAGATCAGCCGTTTCGACGAGCAGCAGATGTACCCCGTGCGCATGAAGTGCGCGATGGTGTTTCAGCATTCGACGCTCTTCGACTCGATGACGTGCGCTGAGAACGTCGCTCTGCCGCTGCGCAAGCATCGAGGGCTCAAGCGCAAGGAAGCCCTGGCCGAAGCGCACCGTCGCTTGGAACAAGTTCGGATGGCGGAGTTCGGTGACCGGTACCCGGCGGCGTTGGGTGACGGCATGCGCAAGCGGGTGGCGATCGCCCGCGCGCTGACGCTCGACCCAAGTTACGTTCTGTTCGACGAACCCACGACGAGTCTCGACCCGGTCAGCGCTCGCCGCGTTGACAAGATGATCCGGGAGCTGAGCGATGAGATCGGCGTGACGAGCATCGTGGTCTCACATGATCTGGTTTCGATCTTCTCGATCGCTGACCGCATCGTGATGCTGTACGGCGGCTACGTAAAAATGCTCGGCTCGCGTGAGGAATTCAAAAATGCTGATGACGAAGTGATCCAGCAGTTCATCAACGGGCGAGCGGAAGGCCCGATGGAGCTTTAGGTCCGAGCGCGTTTAAGAGCGTCTACGGTTACGAACAGACGCGGTTACGGCCGCCCTGTTTCGCGCGATATAGCTGTTCGTCAGCGCGCTTGTACAGATCGGTCCCGGATTCCGGAACGCCGGCGGGCCGTTCGGCGACGCCTACGCTGGTCGTCACCGGAATCGTCTGGTCTTCGAACCGGAACGTGTGGCCCTGGACAGCGGCCCGAATGGCCTCCGCGACGGGGAGTAGCTGAGGCATGGCATAGCCATTGGCGAGCACGGCGAATTCTTCGCCGCCGACGCGTGCGAGCAGAAGCGAGTCGGGCACTACTGCCTTGGCCGTTTCCGCGACCTGGCGCAAGACCGCATCGCCGGCGGCGTGACCGTAGGTGTCGTTGACGCTCTTGAAGTGATCGATATCGAACAGCAGCATAGAAACAGGTACAGCGCCCGCGGTCGCGCGACCCACTTGCGCCCGGAGCGTCTCTTCGAAGTGACGCTTGTTGGCGATGCCGGTTAGCCCGTCGTACGTCATGAGATGGTAAATCTCGCGATGGTACTGGGCCTCGACGTTGCCGCTGTCGAGGAACTTGAGCAAGGCCTTGCCGATGGTGATGCGGTCGCCGTCGGCTAACTGACCTCGGGTCGTCCGGACGTCGTTCAAGTAGGTCCCGTTCGTCGACTGCAGGTCGACGACGACGTAGTTACCGTTGAACGCCTCGATACGCGCGTGTCGACGGCTGATCATGTCGCCATCGAGTGGGAACTCGCAGCCCGGGTCGCGTCCGATGTTCGTGTGGGCCGCGGTCAGCGGAACCTGTTGGCCGATCTTGTCGCCGCCGATCACGACGAGGCAGGGTATCCCGCCGCTGCCCTTGACGGACTCTGGGTGCTCCGAACGCGTGGCGACGCGAGTGGCCACTAGGTCTTCGGATCGCCGTCGCGTCATGAAATCTCGATTATCCCACCCAGGGCCCGCGGTTCAATAGCGGCGTGCACATCAGGCGGCCTGACTAGTTGTAGCCTACATCTTGGCTCTGCATTGGTGGGAATTTCCGAAGGAACCGCTCAGCCGCCGAAAATCACGAATCCGGCGCCGCTGATGAAGAAGTTCAACACGATAACGGTGAGCGAAGAATTCACCACCGCGCGGGTGGTAGCCCAGCCTACACCCTCCGACCCCCCGAACGTCGAGAGCCCGCAGTAACCGCTGACGACGGGTATGGCCGCACCGTAGGCGACGCATTTGGTCAAGCCGACGGTCAGATCCCCAAAATCCACCAGGCTGAAATTGACGAATGTCTTGGGCGCGATGCCGAAGAACGCATAGCCCGATCCCATGCCAGCGAAATAGCCGACCGTGCCGGCGACCATCACCAACACGACCGTCATGATGATCGATGCCAGGAAGCGCGGCTTGATCAAGTAGTCGACGGGATCCGCCGCGCACATTCTCAGAGCGTCGACCTGTTCGGTCACCACCATCGAGCCGATCTCGGCCGCGATGCCCGCGCCGACGCGAGTAGCCAGCATCAACGCGCAAATCGAGGCTGCCAGATCCTTTACCAGCAGCTCGAGAAACGTCGCACCGAGCAGCGTCAGATCCGGCACGACCCGGAGGGTCTGAAGACCGGCCTGATAGACAATGATCAATCCAAGAAAGGCTTGCACGACGCACAGGAACACGAGCGAGCGATTGCCGATCTCGTACATCTGCCGAACCACCGCGCCCTTTTGGGGTGCGCCGCGAACGGTGAAGTACAGCGTCTTGACGAACACGGAGTACTGAGCCTTGGCAGCGTCCAGCGCCCCGATCACCAGCGCGCCTAGGCCACCCAGCAGTGATCTGGGCGCTTCGCCAGTCTCCTCGAGCTGGCCGACGCTCGACGCATTGTCGTCAGGCACCGCCATCAGCCGATCGCAAACGAGACAAGGTAGTCGAGCACGAATACGCCCGCTGCGGTGACCACGACTGTCGCGTTCACCGCTCGACCCACTCCAGGCGCTCCACCGCTCGTCGCAATGCCGAACTGGCAACTGGACAACGCCATGATCATTCCGAACACGATGCTCTTGGTGAGACCATGAAAGACATCACCCACGCCGAGCAGCCCGCTCGACACGCCGTTGTAAAACACCACGGGGTCGACTCCCAGGATCGCCAACCCGGCGTAGGCGGCGCCGATCAGCGCCAGCGCGTCACTGAACACCGTCGACAGAAAGATCGTCACCACGATCGCGATGAATCGCGGCACGATCAGGAAGCTGATCGGGTCGATCGCCAGTGCACGCAGAGCGTCGATTTGTTCCGTTACGACCATCGTGCCGAGCTCGGCAGTGTTGTTGGCGCCGATCCTGCCTGACAGCATCAGCGCGGTGAGCAGCGGCCCGAGCTCGCGTAGCGTGGTGAAGCCGGCGGCCCAGCCCAGTAGTCCCTGCGCGCCGTAACGCTGCACGATCGGTGCGGCTTGGATCACCATGATGCCGCCCGTGAAGATGGCCGTGATGATCACGATCGGCAGCGACTTAACGCCCATCTTGTACATGTTGGTGACGAGCTCGGTCCTGTCGAACCGCAGTCGGACCAGGCGGGTCGTGATGCGGCCGAATAGCACGCCCATGCCCCCGACGACCTCGCTCGCCGCCAAGAACGAGCCACCGATCGCTCGCAAGGGAGCCATGGCTGGGTTCGATGGACTGGTCGTGGAGCTCATCTAGGTGGGGACCCTACAATGGGCCCTCCGGAATGCCATGCACGAACTGGTGCACGTAGGGGTCGCTGGAGGCGTAGGCCTCTTCGGTCGTCCCGTCGAAGATCAGTTCGCCTCGATACATCATGCCGACTCGGTCCGTGACGGTCAGCATGCGGTCCAAGTCGCTCGACACCATCAACACGGTCGCACCGGCGGCCTGCTGCTCGGCGCGCAGTAGATCAAAAATTCGTTGGCTGGTCACCGGATCTAGGCCGGCGGCAGGCTCGTCGTACAGTACTACTGGTGCCTGAGTGACCGTCGCCCGGGCCACGCCGATGCGTTTCTTCTGGCCACCGCTGAGACCGGCGGGCATGCGCTCCTCGAACCCGGGCAGCGATACGATCTTCAGCCGTTCAGCGATGCGCTCGCGGATTTCGTCTTCGCTCAAATCCAGCAGCCGACGCATCGGGAACGCGATGTTCTCGTACACCGTCATGAAGTCGAACAGCGCGTTGTTCTGGAACAACATGCCGATGCCTTTGCGGAACTCGTGCAGCTCCAGGTCGGGCATGGTCAGGACGTCTCGTCCGCCGATCAGCACTTTCCCCGCCTCGGGGCGAATCAGTGCGGTGATGATTTTCAGCAGCACGCTCTTGCCGGACGCACCCGGGCCGATCAGGCCGTACAGGCAGCCTTCCGGCACGTGCAGATCGACGTTCTTCAGCACGGGACGCTCGAACGACTTCGAGATGCCTTCTAGGCGGATCACGTCGGCTCTTGGGCGCCTTCGTTCTGGGACCGCAGTTCGAGCAGCTCCTGGACGGTACGGCGAGAACGGCCATAGACGGCGAGCAGCAGGCCGATCAGGATGAGGTTCAGCAGTGCTGCGGCGCCGATCACTAGCTTGAGCGTGGTGACGGACCCGCGCGTGGCGGTGATCGGCCCAACCCGCGCGAGCTGCGTGGTCGCAGCGGCTGAGGGGGCGGGGGAGGCCGTCGCGACGACGGCGACGTCCTTCGCTTCGAGTTCGGGGACTGCGCCGGCAACCAGGCGCTGCACCTCGGCGGGTGCAATCGGGGCTGTGGCGCCTCGATATCGAAGCAACACCGAAGCGGTGGGTTTCAGAGGCGTCTCACGCGCGGCAAGCGGATCAGGTGCGGTCACGGCTAGGTGAACGCGGGCTGACAAGACGCCGTCGATCGACCGCAGCGAGCGCTCCAGATCGCCGGCTGTGCCGGTGACCAGCTTGGCGTGCTCAGCCATGCGGCTGGGAACGATCGACCCCTTGCCGAGGGATTCCAGAACGCCGGGCGCTTTGGCGGGCGGTAGGTTCTCGCGCTGCAAGACGCCGATCGCGACCGCGGCGTCCTCTTTTGGAACGTCGACCTTATAGCGACCCTCCGTGCCTTCTGCGGGTAGCTTCTCGGCG
>JAUIKB010000169.1 GCA_030430975.1 Polyangia bacterium | reverse complement strand
ACTCCACGACGCGCTGGACGTTTGCGGCGCTGAGCAGCCGCCGCCTGATCAGCAGTTGCCCGAACAGCTCACTTGCTTCGATCGCGCTGAGCCACACTGGAACGCCGCGGTCAAAAAACACGCGTCGCGTCCCTTCGGAAGCGCTAACGACGAGAAGCCCGGTGCCTTCGGCTGCCCACAGCCCCGCGACGCAAGCGAAGATCTCAAGGCGACTTGCCTCTCGTTCCCACGTGGCGTCGAAGGACGTCGGCACGGGCCGAAATTCGGGTCGCTCACCGAAGCGTTGCAGCACTCGCCGCGCTTCCGGTGACAGATCCGGCGACGCCTCCGGCTGAGCGGGCTGATGTCCCAACGCCGCTCGAGACAGCGCGTCTGCGAGCCTCGGCTTGATCTGTATGGGCTCAGGACATGTTGGACGCCCTGACGGTGGGCGCGATGAAATCTGTTTGGCCGGCGCGGGGCGACGGGCCATGGGCACCGCTACCCGGGCGCGAACGCCGCTGCGAGCACGCGGGAGCACTTTGGCTAGCCAGTCTTGAAGCTCAACCGCTTCGTATTTCCCTACCGCAACCGCGAGCTGAAGGGCTTCAGCCATCTCACGCGCGCTGCCGAAACGATCTGCAGGTTCTCGGGCGAGTGCTCGCCGAACGACACTACGGAGTTCGTCTGGGAGCTGGCGGCTGTGACGTTCAAAAATCGCCAGGTCGGCTCTGGAGATCCTCGTCAGAGCGTCGAACTCGCTGGGTCCGGGAAACAGCGGACGCAGGATCAGCATCTCCGCGAGCACGATGCCGAGACTGAACACGTCGCTGCGCGCGTCGAGTTCAGCCCCCATGACCTGCTCGGGCGACATGTAACCAAGCTTGCCCTTCAGTTCCCCAGGATGCGTACGCCGCTCGATGAAGGCGCCCTTAAGAATCCCAAAGTCCGTGAGCTTTACCTGACCACCCAACCCGATCAGAATGTTTCCGGGAGACACATCGCGGTGCACAATGCCCAGCTGGCATCCGTGCTCATCCCGGGCAGAGTGGGCAAACGCGAGTCCCGCCAGTACCGACGAGGCAATATAGGCCGCGACGTTTAGTGGAAACTGGCGGCCCTGACTGTGAACGGTTCTCAATAGTTTCGCTAAGGAAACGCCTTCGACGTACTCGAGGGCCATAAAAAGTCGACCGTCGTGCTCGCCAAAATCGAGTACTTGCGTGAGGTTCGGATGCGACAACGCGGCGGCGATGCGGGCCTCATCGCAGAACATGTCGATAAAGACCGGATCGCGGGCAAGCTGCGGGAGCATACACTTGACCGCGACTCGTTTCGTGAATCCTCGTGGACCCAACCGAGTCGCGGCATACACTTCGGCCATACCGCCGGCTCCGAGTCGGTCCCCAAGAACGTAGGGTCCGAGCCGGGCGCTTTGGGAGCGCACACTTCCCATACCGTTAGTATACAACGGCGATCGCGTGCTGTCACAGAGATACCGTTGCGCTCTCATCGTGGACCGCTACCCTGCTCGCCATGGCTAAGCGGCGCGGCACCGTGCACGGCGTGCTGATCGTCAACAAGCCCGTCGGACCGACAAGTCACGACATTGTCGCACAAGCGCGCCGTGTGTTCGGCACGCGGGCGGTGGGCCACGCCGGTACGCTCGACCCGCTAGCCAGCGGCGTCCTGGTGCTAATGTTTGGCGATGCAGCGCGACTGGCCGCTTATCTCACTTCGAAAAACAAGGCCTATCAGACGACGATCCAGTTCGGCGTGGGTACCGACTCCCTCGACGCACAAGGCTCGATCGTCGCGCGGACCGACGTGCCTTCCGGCTGGCTGACCCGTGACCGACTGCAGCGACCGCTAGCGATCGAGGCGACCCGGACGCGTCAGGTTCCGCCGGCTTTCAGCGCTATTCGCGTCAACGGACAGCGGGCACACCGACTCGCGAGGGCAGGTCGAGCCCCAGAACTGAGCGACCGCGAAGTCAAGGTCGAGGCGATCGAACTGACGGACGTCGACGGACCCCGCGCGACATTTAGGCTGGTGGTCAGCAAAGGATACTACGTTCGGTCATTCGGCCGGGACGTCGGTCTGACGCTCGGGGTGCCGGCGCACGTCGCGTCGCTTTCCCGCCTCGCTTCTGATCCGTTCGAGCTCCGAGAAGCAGTCGACTGGCCGCCGGACGCACAGACACCGCCGCAACTGATTCCGACGGTAACCGCAGCAACGCGAGCCCTGGGTCGCGCTGTGCTCTCACCCGAAGGCGCACAGCGCGCGATCCACGGGCAGCTGTGCGACGCCGCTTGCTTTGCGGAAATCCCGTCAGCCGACGGCTCCGTTCAGGCATGGGTGGACCAACGAGGGCGCCTCGTCGCCCTGGGCGCCGCTACAGCCGACGACAGCTACCGGGTTGTGCGCGGGTTCCCGACGCCTCAGCGGACTTCCAGTGACGCCACGGACAGCCCGCGAGCTGCGAATCTGGATTCCAATGCGGAGCGCCAGGCGTGATCGTCCATACCTGGCGGTAGCTCGATAGCGACGTTCACGTCACCACCATCGACGTCGACCATGACGGTCGCTCCGCTGAGCACACCACAGCCGATCTCGATTCGTGCCCCGCCTTTGCGACCGTTGCCGCCCCACGCGATCCGACGCACCAAGCGCCGCAGCAGCACGGGCATATCAGGGGCGATGTTCACGGTCGCCTGGGCGACTGGCTCCGCCCGCGCGGACGCGAGCGAGCGGACCAGCGGGTCCACCGTCGCGTTATCTGCTGCGGGCGCGTGCTGCGCGGAGTCCGTATCGGTCGGTGTTTCCGAATGACGGTCTGTATTCACGGCCACCGGCGACGCGGGTCTCGGTCTCGACGCGGTGGAGGCGGCGGGCGCGATCTCGAGCGACAGCCTTGGGTCGACTGGCCGGCTCCGCCTGGAACCCGCTGACGGGCGCCTAACAAGAACCGCAAACATTTGTTTTTGCTTTGCTTTCTTCCCCGAGCGGGGAGAGCCCGGGCGGCGCAGGGACGGGCTTCGGGAGGAAATCTTGGTTCGGGTCACGGGCAGCACTCGGTCGCGCTCGCCCGTGGGTTGCGGACAACGGTACCGGTCCGCTACATTTCTGGTCGGGGCATCAGTTGGACCCAGCGTCACCTCCACAACCCGATGCGGCCTACGCGGCCGCCGCAGTCCTGGGGATCGTCGCGGGCATCTTGTCAGCGGCCGAATCCACCATGAGTCGCATCCGTGGGTCGCGCGTCGCTGCGCTGCACACAGAGCTAACCGGCGCGGCGCAGGCGGCGATCGGCCGTTTTCTGAAGCACGGCGACGCGATCGAAAGCCGGTGGCGCGTGGCGCGAGTCACCGCGGTTGTCGGTTCGGTGTTGCTTCTGACGGTCGCCCGCCAGCCGGACACGCCCGAGGGCCTCGCCATCAGCGGCGGGCTAGCGCTGGCCTTCTACCTGGCGAGCTGGGCCCTGGCAGACGGACTATCCACGCGCGGAGGCGAACGGATAGCGCCCTGGTTCATCCTCGGCCTCGCTCCGCTCGAACTGGTGGCAGCTCCGTTCGCCTTACCGTTTCAGATCGTACGCTCGCTCCTGCGTGGCAACCACCAGCCGAAGGCTGACGCCAAGTTGACCGAGACGCAGGTTGAACTGGTCATCAGCCGTGGCGAGCGTGACGGGTCGCTAGACCACGATCAATCCGAGATGATTCGGAACATCCTCGACTTCGGCGATCGGACCGCTGGCGACGTGATGGTTCCGCGCACTCGGGTTACCGCGGTCAATGCCGACATGGATCGCGAGGTACTGTTGGCGCTCGCTTTGGAGAAAGGGCATTCTCGTTACCCGGTGATCCGTGAGCGGATCGACAACGTCGTCGGCATCTTGCACGTCAAGGACTTGCTTGAACACCGCGAGTCCGACGCGCCGCTCGCCACCGAAGACGTCATGCGTAAGAACGTAGTCTTCGTGCCAGAGGGCCAGAGCGCCTCACAGGTGTTGCGCGACATGCGCGCCGCGCGGCAGCATTTGGCGATCGTCCTGGACGAGTTCGGCGATATGTCCGGCGTCGTAACCATGGAGGATCTGCTGGAGGAGATCGTCGGAGATATCCAAGACGAATACGACCATGAAGAAGCGCCCATCGTCGACCTGGGCGACGGTCGTTTGATGGTCAACGCTGGCGTTCCCATCTCCGACCTGAGTCGCTACCTGGGCATCGAGTTTGGAGACGGCGACTTCCACTCGCTCGGCGGATTCATCGTCGAACGCTTTGGGCGTGTGCCTGAGATCGACGACGAGCTCGAGGCGCTCGGTCACGTGTTCGTCGTTCGAGACGCCGACGAGCGCCACGTGACGCGCATCGAAATAGTCCGTCCTGAACCGTCACCCGAATCGGCCGCCGTTGACGGCAGTACTGCAGCAGCTTGAACAGTCGCGACATTTGGCCGCGGCTCGAAGCCGCTCCGGTGGCGGCGGAGCAACTGCAGCTCGCTGACGCAGCCACGTCGAGCGTTGTGGACGTGTGCCCGACCGTGCCGCCAGCGGCTTCACGCGCCGCTGGGGGGTGGGTTTGTGTGCCCTTGGCGGTCCGAGCAGAGCCGACCGGGCTGCGCCGGCTGCTACGCCGAACACCCGAGGTTGCAGCGGGCGCGAGGCTAGAAGTCATATGCACCGCGCTGCTAATGCGAGGCTATGTCGACATCTGCGTCGATCGCACCCAGCAGTATTGCTGCGGACGCGCGCCGGCGGCGACCGGCGCGATACGCTAGCGCTGACCGATCTGCTTGAGCTGCTCGACGATCTTTTCGCCGGTGTCCTTCAGCCCGGGTTCAGGATCCGTGCCGCCCTTGCCCTTGAGGATCGTGAGCAGCGCGTTGACTTCGCGCCGTAGCTTGAGGTTGGTGTCGTTCGGGCAGACGTCTTTTTGCGTCGCGGGATCGACCGGAATCAGCTTGGGCGGATTGTCTTTGCCCGGATCACCACCGGTATAGCGCTTGAGGTCGAACGACTTGCCGCCGTCCTTAACCTTGAACTCGTCAGGCCAGGAGTAGGCTTTTTCCTTGCCGTCCTTGTCCTTCACCTTTTCCTTCTGGGATTGAATGAACGGCTTGGGAAGCGGCTGCATCACCGCCCATGGACCGTGCGGCCCGCCGCGGACATACACCGACCAGTAGACTTTGGGCTTGGTCTTCTGAGCCAGAATCTCTTCGATGGCCTTCTTGCTCCCCGCGAGCACCGCCTGAAGCTTCTCGCGCTGGTCGTTGGCTGCGGCCGCAGCGCCAGCGTACTGGACGAGCTGCGTGACGACGATCGGCTTGAACCGGCCGATGCCCTTGCCGGTCAGGTTCGCGCCGGCGAAGGGAATGTCGAGCTCGCCGAGCTTCGAGACCTCTTCGGCGGGGAACTTGTTCTCGCCGAGCTTCTTGCCGGCCTTGTCCAGAACCTCTTGGAGCTCGATGGCCTTAGCATTCGCGGCGTTTACCTCTTCGATAAGCGAGCTGGCGCCCTCGATCGCTTTGTCAGCGCCCTTCCCGCGCTCGACGCCGCTACCGACTGCGAAACCGAGCGCGCCGCCGACGATCGCCGTGGCGATAGCCAGAGCGATAATCCGTCCCTTGCCCTTCTTCTGGGCCTGGACGATCTCCTCGCTCATCTCGACCTTGATGGCCTGCGGTTCGTTGCGCTCCGGCGCCTGATCCGCGCTGATCGCGGCGTACGGGTCCGAAGCGTCCACGCGTGGCGCTGGCGCCGCTGATGGCCGGCTTGCGGAGGGCTTGGCCGCGAAAGGCGGCACCGGCACCCCTGTGGGCTTCGGTATGCCCACCGGCGGGGGGACGGCTCCCGTTGCCGGTCCGGCGACGGTCTTCTTTCCGAGTCTTGCCTTGAGGTCGATCTTGGGCTTCTTGTCGGCCATTCCGTGGCTCCTCGCTCAATCAAGCGACCGGATTCGGTCACGTTCCCAGAGCGATTGGGGCGCCACCCTAGCCGCCGCAAAACACGTCGGCAAGATTGAATCACTCCGGAGCTTCGTTGTTTTCACGAAACCGTGTCAGCGTCCGGGCGTCGGCCCGGGCAAGAACGCTGTTCGCCGAGCATGGTCGCTTCGAAATTCGACCCAGAAGCAGGCAATACCTTGGGAACCGGACGGGGTTTGGATCCCACGGATCGGGTTTAAGATGAGGCAGATGCCCCAACTCGAGGTCGACTCGGTCACAATCGAAGCCACCGACGGCACGCCACTGGCCGTCTACGACACGGGCGGCGACCATCCGGTCATCGTTCTCGCTAACGGCCTTGGGGGCCCGTTTGGCGCTTGGCGGTACCAGATCGACTACCTTCGCTCACGGTACCGCTTTGTCAGTTGGGACTACCGTGGACTGTTTGGATCCGGCCCGCCTCCAAGCCAGAACCCGGACGTGCGTGTGCCGGTCCATGTCGACGACATGCTCCGCGTCATCGAAGCGCGGGGCGTCCAAAACGCTGCGATCATGGGCTGGAGCATGGGCGTGCAAGTTGCGCTGGAGTTTTACTCCAGGCGACCCGATTTTGTGGATCAGCTCATCTTGCTAAACGGCACGTTCGGGAGACCGCTCGAGTCGCTGCCCGTTCCTGGCGCTCCCAAACTCGTACCGACCGTGCTCAATCAACTTCAGCGGTTCCGGAAAACCGGCAACACGCTGCTACGCCGCGCCACGCAGTGGCCCGAAACCATCGCCTGGATGAAGCGACTCGGTCTGGCCAGCGCTACCATCGATGAAGAGTTCTTTCGCGACGTCGCCCGGGAGTTCGGAACCATCGATGTTGAACTCTACATCAGGACACTTCAGTCGCTCAGCGAGCACGACGCGAGCGAACTGCTCGGCGACGTCGACGTCCCGACGCTCGTGATCGCTGGAGACCGCGACAGCCTCACGCCGAAGTCGGTTTCCGTGGAGATGGCGTCGCGGTTGCCGCGCGGGGAGCTTCTGGTCGTGCGCGGCGCCACTCACTACACCGCCGTGGAGTATCCGGAACTCGTCAATCTGCGCATCGACAAGTTCCTCACGGAGCGATCCCGTGACCGCATCTAGCCTCTTGTCGGGCGAACCGACTACGCGAGATACGCGGCAAGCCGGGCGCTGTCCTCTTCGCTCATGCTGACAAAGCGCACCGCCTCCTTGCCGTCGCGTCGACCGACGCGCCGCGCCCATATCCAAAGACCTGCGGGTTCGTCCGGTAGCTGCACCTCGACCGGAAACGCGCTCGGCGTGTGCGCCGGCTCGAAGAGATTCGAGGCGAGCATTCCGCCCTGCGATACATCCACCGCGCGGCACAGATGCGGGTACCCGTCGACGTACTTGTTGAAGTAGACATCTAGGGGACGGCGCTTTTCCCGGCGGCGATCGAACATCCCGGCACATTACCGGCGCCGCTGGGTTCGGGCGAGTTCTCGACGAGACCACGACGACATGCGGCCAAAGCTGTGCCACCCTGCTCTGGTGCGCGTTCTGGTCGTCGACAATTACGACTCGTTTACCTACAACCTTGTCCAATACCTGGAGATGCTCGGGGCCCGCTGTGACGTGCGGCTAAACGACCAGGTGACTTGCGCGCAGATCGATGCTGCGCGACCCGACGGCGTGTTGTTAAGCCCGGGACCGGGGACACCGAACGATGCGGGTGTCACGTTGGACGCCATCGCCGAGCTCTCCGATCGCATCCCGATGCTCGGCGTCTGCCTCGGACACCAGGCGATCGGCCAGGCCTTTGGGGCCACGGTGGTGCGCGCCGAGCGGCTAATGCACGGCAAGACATCGCCGGTGCTGCATGATAGCAGCGGGGTGTTTCGCGCGATTCCTTCGCCGTTTCTTGCGACGCGCTACCATTCGCTCACGGTGGACGAAACGTCGCTGCCCGACTGTCTGCGCGCCACGGCTCACACCGACGCGGGCGAATTGATGGGCGTCGCTCACTGCGACAGGCCGCTTATCGGCGTCCAATTCCACCCAGAATCTATCCTTACGGAACATGGCATGCAGCTAATGGAGAACTGGCTGGGGCAGCTGCGGAGCCGGAGCGCGGCATGACCGGACCCGCCTTCAAGGATGTGTTTCCTGCGTTCGAGCGCGACGCCCCGCTCGATCCGGTCGTCGTACGCAACGTGTTCGACACCATCCTGGCCGGCGCGTGGACCCCGGTTCAGATCGCAGGCTTTGCGGTCGCCCTACGCCTACGTGGCGAGACGCCGGAGGTCATTGGCGCAGCCGCTCAAAGCCTGCGCGCAGCGATGGTCGAGCTGCCCCACAGCCACAGCGCGGTGTTAGACACCTGCGGCACCGGCGGTGACGGCGCGGGTTCGGTCAACGTATCCACCGGAGCGGCAGTGATCGCCGCCGCTGCCGGAGTGCGGGTCGCCAAGCACGGCAATCGAGCGGTATCGAGCCGCGCCGGAAGCGCTGACGTCCTCGAAGCGCTGGGTATCCAGCTGGACGTCCCCATCGAGCAAGCCACGGATCAGCTCGACACGCTGGGCATTACGTTCATGATGGCGCCGAACCATCACCCCGCGATGCGGCATGGTGGCGTCGCTCGCCGTGAACTGGGCATCCGCACCATCTTCAATTGTCTGGGTCCGCTCGCCAATCCGGCCCGCGCCACGCACCAGCTGCTCGGAGCGTACTCGGACCGGCTTCGACCGATACTTGCAGCGGCGCTGCGCGACTTGGGCGTCCGTAGAGCCTGGGTCGTACGGGGAGCCGACGGGCTCGACGAAGTATCGCCCTGTGGCCCGACGCACGTCACCGAACTCGCGGGCGGCGCACTCAAAGAGAGCATTGTGACGCCTGCAGACTTCGGGCTGGCACCGATCACGCCGGACGCTCTGCGTGGCGGCGACGCCGATCAAAACGCACACATCCTCGAAACCATACTGCACGGCCAAGCGCATCCGGCGCGGAACGCGTTCGTGCTCAACGCCGCCGCAGCGCTCGTTGTGGCGAAGGGTCTGGCGCCGAAAGCCGCCGCGCGGCGCGCTGCAGA
>JAUIKB010000168.1 GCA_030430975.1 Polyangia bacterium | reverse complement strand
AACGTTGCCTACGGCCTGCTCCGATCGGACGCTCAAGCGATGACTGCGGAGGCGGGACCCGCGGAGTTTGAGCATTACCGAAACGCGAGCGCGACCGAAGCACGCGCAGTGCTAGACCTGGAGGCGGTCGAGTGCGGGCGTTTCGAAGAAGTGACACCTGAGTCGAGCAATCAGTGGTCGATGGAATTCAGATCGCGTCGGACCGACGCTCAGCAGAAAGTAACCCAATGATCGCCGAACACGATGCTGTCCAGCCTGCAACGCTCACGTCGTCCGACGATGAGCTGGAGAAAGTCGCGAGCCACGAAGATGCGGCCCACGAGAAACGCAACTGGGTACGGCTGAGCTATGACTGCAACAATCACTGCACGTTCTGTCTCGACTCACTCGCTCACGTCGGCACGATGCGCGCCAACTTGGACATCAAGATTCAGATCATCGAGGGTCGCAAAAAGGGCGCCGAGCGGCTGATCCTCAGCGGTGGGGAACCCACGATGCATCCGAATTTTCTCGACTTCGTGAAGTTGGGGAGAAGGGCGGGCTATCCGAAGATTCAGACGGTTACGAATGGACGGATGTTCGCGTATCCCGAGTTCCTGAACGCAGCCGCCGAGAACGGACTCCACGAAGTGACCTTTTCGCTGCACGGTCACACGGCGAAGCTACACGACGCGCTGGTCGGTACGCCGGGCGCCTTCGAAGAAGAGACGCGGGGGCTGAAGGCGGCGCTGGCGTCTGGTAAGTTTATTATCAACGTCGATATCGTTATTAACAAGCAGAACGTAAAACACCTACCGACGATGCTCGACACGTTCATCGGGTGGGGCGTTCAAGAGTTCGATCTCTTGCACATCATTCCCTTCGGTGCAGCCTGGGGCAAGGCGCGCGAGCACCTGTTTTACGATCTCGAAGGCAATGAAGAGTATCTGCGGCAGGCATTCGAGTACTCGAAGCGCCCGGACATCCATATTTGGCTGAACCGATTTCCGCCGCCCTATGCGGAGGGCTTCGAGGACCTCATCCAAGACCCCTACAAGATGAACGACGAGGTTCGCGGTCGCCGGGAAGAATTCGAGAAGTACCTATCCCTCGGGGAGAAGCTCTCTTGTCGGCAGCCTGAGCGCTGCCACTATTGCTACCTCAATCAATTGTGCGACGGATTGGACGTTGCGCTTGAGGAGCAGCGTCAAGAGTCGGTAGACGTGCTCCGCCTCGAGCCGCCGGCTCCGTTGGCGGGCACCCTGCCCACGGCGCAGCATCTGCTTCTGGCCGCGCCGGATCTGGCGATAGCGGCGACGCTCGTGAGCACGGCCAACGCCGACGCGGATGTGTGGTTGGAGCTCGACAGCTACGAGGGACTCTCCGAGGCGCTCGAAGGCGGCCGCTGGAAGAACCGCAAGGTCTCTCGCTGTTACGTGCGCAGCGCCGTCGAATTGACCCGGCTAGCGGGGATGGCTGAGCGAGATTTCGTCGTGGCTGTGTTCCTCAACAAGGAGACGATAGCGGCCTTGGACGGGACTGAGATACCGCAGGAGCAGCTGCTATTGGTTCAGCCGAATTACGATCGCGTGACCGATCAGCGCAAGCACGACGCTGAGTTTCGCCCGCTATTGGCCAAGCTCGACAAGGCGCGTACCGAGAACGTTCCTGCATGTATTGGAGGTCGTGTTCCGGAACCGACCGGCACCGTCCTGGACGGTGGCATGCTCGGGCTAGACGCCAGAGTCGACATGAATCGCTACACGCAGCGTTACATCGCCGACCGCTACTACACAAAGAGTCGTCGGTGTGCCGACTGCGTACACAACGACGAGTGCCCCGGCGTGCACCTGAACTTCATTCGCGCACACGGATACGCGGCTCTGCAGCCCGTGCGCCGAGCCGATGAGGACGCAGCCGAGTAGCTGGCTGCGAGTGGGCGGTGGTCAGATGGCTGGAAATAAGCGCTGACTATCAGTGCAACAACAGGTGCCAGGGGTGTTTCTCGGTTCAGAGCGACGGACCGAGTATGGACACCCGCGAGGCGGTCGAAACGCTCGCGAAGTGGCGCCACGCTGGCGCGAATCGATTCTGGTTCGGGGGCGGCGAACCGACATTGCGTCGAGACATCTTTCGCATCATCACGGCGGCCAAACGTCTCGGGTACGAAACGATCAAGGTTCAGACGAACGGGATGCTGCTCGCCTACGCTGAGTACGCGAAACGGCTTCAGGCTGCCGGCGCTGACACCGTGTCGTTCTCGATCAAGAGTCACGAGGCTGACGAACACGACCGGCTGACGCAGACGCCCGGATGTCACAAGCTGCTCTGCCAAGGCATCGCTGAGGCGAGCAACGCGGGACTAAACATCGAGGCCGACGTGCTCGTATACGCGTCGACCGTTTCGGCGTTGCCCGAACTCGTCGCCAGCTACACAGCGTTGGGCATCGAGAAGTTCACGTTTTGGATGTTCCACGCGGCCAGCGGCGTACAGGCTGAGCTCGAACACGAGGTTCCAAACATGGGCGATCTCGTGGCTGCGCTGCGCCGGATTCGTGGAGCGCACCCCGACGTGGCCCTGACTTCGCTCCACACCCCTCCGTGTACGCTTGGTGGAGAACTCGAGGACGCAGCGTTTTCACCGGCAGGGCTCGACATGGTGATCGCCAATCCAGGTGGCGACGCGTTCAGACTTGAGGAGTCGCCGATCGAGGGCGGCACGTATTTGCCGCGTTGCGCGGAGTGTTCGGCGCGCGAGCGATGCGGTGGCCTGCGCGCCGAGTATCTTAAGCTGCACGGCGATGCGCTGATCGCTCCGTTACCGTAGCGCTTAGTGCTTGCCCGGCATACGATCCAGAAACGTCTTGAACGTCGTGCGATGTCCGCTATCGGGACGTCGCGCGTACCTGAAGGGGCGAGGGGCCTGCTTCTGGAACAGACAGCTGACTGCAGCCGCGTACTTGTCGGCGCTGTCTGTTGTTGGCGTCCGCCCTAGGCGGTTCAACGTCTCGGTGACGCTCTCGCACTGCTGGCTGGTCTCGGGGCCCTTCATGGTGGGTTCGACGCAACATGCGTGGCGAGTGACGGCAATGACGCCCAGCTGATACCAGCTGAGCAGTGCCCACTCTTTCATGCCCCCGGTCACCTTGCCGCTACCGGAGCGGACGATCTGTCGAAACATTTTTCGGGACGCGACACGGGGGTCATTTTCACGGCACACAAAGCCGAGGTCTTCGGTTCCGTCAAACGTCCCTTCGGGAAAGTGCTTCGCGATGCAGTGGTTTGGATCGGCGACAGGCTTCACCTTCTTGGTGAGCGTGGCGGTTGGGGCGACGGCAGTGCTGCTCGCTGAAGTAGCGGTCGCTGCCGTCGCTGCCGTCGTGGCGGTAGCGTTCGACGAGGGTGCCGCGACGTTACCGGTCGTGCTCTTTTGCGGTGTTTCGGTCGAGTTGCCGCCACCGCGTGTGACCGCGAACAATCCGATGCCGGCGGCGAGGACCACGACGCCGCCGATGACGAGCGTTTTGGATCCGCTCGACGATGCCGTAGGCGACGCAGCCTGCGACTCGGCCGGACCTCGTGACTCTTGGGCCGCCGCTGGTTTGGCTGGATTGGAGGAGCCATTCGCTTCGGCCGCTTTATTGGGTTCGATGCTGTCGAGGGTGGGACGGTCGCCGGTGCTTGCGTCATCGTCACCTGTGGCGCGCAGCGTCGCGAGCGTGTCGGGGCTGAACGGCACGCTGTCGAACGTGAGGGATCCGGGCTTCGAGGAGGTGACGACGTTCTCGCTTGCCGACCTCGCGATCGTTTTTTCGTCGTCGAGTTCGGCGAAGTCGTTTGTAGAAGCCGGTGTTTCGAGATTCACCTGTTCGCCGGGCTCGACTAGCGGCTGGGATGGCCGTCCGTCGCGCAGACTCACGGCGCCGGACATCGGTGCATCCTCGTGCACCAGGGCGTTCATGACGTCGCGACGATCCAAGGAGTCCGGCGCTCCGATATCCAGCGCGGGCACCTGCGGGTCGGACTCGCTCAGTGTCTGTTCGATCAGCGTGTCGATCGGGAATTCGCTGACGGGCTTTCGGGCCTCCAGGCTGGCCGGATTGCGCAGCGATTCCACGATGCCTTCGTCGTCGACCGATGGTGGGAACTCTGTCGCAGAGACCATTGGTGGCGGCGTGAGCGATCGGTCGGGCGCGCCGTCGTCATGTGCTCGCTTCCAATTTCGGAGCTGTTCGACGAACTCGTCCAGCTCCACGACTCGCTTCTCTAAGGAGCGCGCGAGGCCACGATGGATCATCTCCTGGAGCTCGTCGTCTTTGACGCTGAAGGCGGAGAGCGCGACAGGATTCCCGGTGAGGATCATCCGAGCGAGTTCTTTGCGATTGCTTCCTTGGAACGGCGGTCGTTGACAAAGCGCGGCGTACAGCGTCGCATACAGCGCCCAAACGTCGTCGGCCTTACTCGGTCCGGTACCCGTGACTCGCTCCGGCGAGCAGTAAGCACCGTTCGGTGGGATGGCGACTTGGGTGAGAACAGGCACAACCCCTTCGCGTGCAACCACGATGCTTCGGGGTGAGATAGCGCCGTGTACCCCATCGCGTTCATGCAGGCGCCGCAGTCCTTGGGCAACACGAAGTAGCCAAGTGACGGCTCGCGGCGGCGGAATGGGTCCGCTTTCCAGCCGCTGGTGCATCGTGCGTCCCTGGACGTACTCCGCGACGACGGCACATCCGCCGGCGCGGTTGGCGTTCGGCGGGAGCTGGTCATCGTCGGGATCGTCGACGATCTGCAGCACCTTCGCCACGTTGGGGTGCCCGATTCCGACGAGCGGTCGGAGTTTTGCAGCACGCGCCTCGGGCAGCACCGACACGACAACGTCGATCTCCGATTCGGAATCGCGAGCTAGCCAGATCGTCGCTCGACTGGTGCCCTTGAGGTTCCGAACGAAGCCGAACCGTCCTGCGAGTGGCTTGAGCTCCGTCATGCCGCTCTATCCTCAATAGCCGGCTCAGCGGCGCGTGTCATCAGCCGGTTTGAGCGGTTTCGGGCGTTGCCGCTGAGAGCGTGTTCTCTGCTGAAAAGCGCGCTGACATCGACTGGGGTTAGCGGTGGTTTCGACACAACGCAGGAGCTGCCGATCGAACGGCGTGACGAGGCAGCGCGTAGTCAGGTTGGACACGCGTTCACGGAGGATCGGATCCGCCAACGCACCTGGTGCGGTGGCGCCGTACAACTGCTTTGCGAACGCATGACACTCGATCGGCCCCGGCGCCTTGCGCTGACACGCGGTGGCGACGAGCACCACGAACGGCAGGGGCAAGGCGCGCTTCAAAGGATGATGCCCAAGGTGATCACGCCACGGAAGACGGCTGACACCTGCGACAGAGGTTGCACTTCGACGGCAGTGCCACCCGGCAGCGTGCCCTGCCGAACGCCGAACGCCGAACCTGACTGATTGCTCACAGGAGCGGCGGACAGGTTGGCTCCGACCGCGACCCAATCGTTCGCAATGTCGATCGTTCCGCCGATGCCGAGCGGCCATTCGAGGGCGACCCCGGCGCGGCTCGGCCCGATGTCGGCACCGAGATCGGGGGAGCGCGCGGCACCGACGCGAAATCGGGACCAGCGGACTCCCAGCTCGAGCCAGACGCGCGCGTCCGGTGTTAGGTGCCATGTGGGTTCCAGAGAAGCGCCCAGCGTGATGAAGTCGAGTTCGAGCGTGCTCAGCCGGCCATCGAAGCCTTTGATCTTGGGGCCACCCTCGGCGGAGTGCTGTGCGGAATGGATGCCGAGTCGTACCGGTAGCCAGTCGGAGATCGTCTGGATGCGAGCGTGGGCGCCAAGAGTCAGTGCGGCGCCGTAGCTCATGTCATCGTCCGCAGCCGGGCGAACCGTGACCCCCATGTCCGGACCGACTTCGACGACCCGGTCGAAGGGCGCGTCGGCATCGGTTCGAGGCACGGGCCGAGGGAACTGGTCGTCAGCCGTGGGCGCCGGGAGTTCGCTGGGCTCCTCTTGCTTTAGCTCTTGTGCGTGCGCGACCGTCGGCGCCCAGAGACCGGCAACCACGACCAAGCACCGCGCGCTGACGCTATCCACGCAGCTGTGCACCGTAGGTTTTGCTCACCGACGCGAAGACGCGCTGATGCTGTTTGTCGACTTCCTTGTCGGTCAACGTGCGGGCCTCGTCCGGTGAAGTGCGGGCCTTGGGGTCGCGGTACACCACACGGAACGCGAGCGATCGGTGACCGTCCGGGATGTTGTCGCCGCTGAACGTATCAAACAGCTCAACCGATTCGCACAGCTCGCCAGCAGCTTGCAAGATGGTGCCCTGCGCCTCGCCGATCAATACGTCGCTTTTGACGACGATCGACAGATCACGCGTAACCGCTGGCAGCTTCGGGATAGCCGTGTATTTCGGAGTCAGTCTGCCGAGTGCTTCGGTCGCGCTGAGGTCCAGTTCCACGACCATGGCAGGCCCATCCAGGTCCAGCGCGTCGATGACGTCGGGGTGTAGCGGGCCCAGCGTGCCGACGGGCGTTCCATCGATCAGGATCTTACCCGCGCCGCGGGGGTGGAGATGGGCCGGAGCCGTTCCTAACTCGAAGCTCTCGACGGTTGCCTCGCGTCGGGTGGTGCGCCAGATGATCTCGATGGCGACCCCTTTGGCGTCGTAGACGTCGACGTCTTCCGGCTTGGTGAGATAGCTCGGGCGGGGTCCGGCCAGGACGCACGCGAAAGACGGTCGTTCTTCTGGTAGCGCCTGGGTGTCCGCTTCGACTCGCGGTCGGACGCTGCTCGCAGCGTCGGTTTGTGAAGTCGTGATGGGCAAGAACAACGCGCCCACCGTGAAGAGCTGCAGCGCGCGCTCGCCACGCCGACGGCCTCGTTTAAGCGCTTCGAGTAGCCCGGGCAGTAGGCTAGTGCGCATGACGCTGCGTTCTTCTGTCAACGGATTGAGCAGCTCGATGACCGGCGCGGGTGCGCGCACGGCTTCGAGTTCGCGTCTGGAGACGAAGCTATACGTGACCGCTTCGCTCAAACCGAGCGCCTCGGCGGCAGACTGCACGCCGCGCTCGAGCTTGCCGCACGCCCGCGGGGGCTGTGGGGGAATTGACGGCAGCTCTGTTGGGATTTCGTCGAGGCCACGGATGCGCGCTACCTCTTCGATCAAGTCGGCCTCGATGCTGACGTCGGGTCGCCACGAAGCGCCGCGCACCCGCGCGTCGGTATCGCTCCGCTCGAGCACTTCGAACCCGAGCGCCTCCAGGATTCGCAGGGCGTCGGCGAATGGCACATCGTAGCCGAGCAGTGCATTGAGTCGCGCGGAGCGCAGCGTTATTTCTGGTAACTCGGGGAGCTCTCCGCGGGCGTGAATCTCACCAGATACTGCTGCCCCGCCAGCGAGCTGGGTGAGCAGCGAGCGTGCACGGATCAACACGGCGGACACTCCGCCGTGATCGGTGCCCCGTTCGAAGCGGAAGCTCGACTCGGTCGATATGCCATGGCGCCGACCGGTGCGCCGCACGCCGCGCGCAGCGAAGTACGCACACTCGAGGAGCACGCGCTTGGTACTGCTCCGGATTTCGGTGTTCTCGCCTCCCATGACGCCGGCCAGCGCGACCGGGCCGCGCCCGTCGCAGATCACCAGATCGTCCGCGACCAATTTGTGGTCAACGCCGTCGAGGGTCCGGAATGGCTCCTGGTCGCTTGCTCGGCGAATGACGATCTGATCGTCCTGAACGAGATCGAGGTCGAACGCGTGCATCGGCTGTCCGCGTTCCAGCAGCAGCAGGTTCGTAACGTCTACGACGTTGGAGATCGGCCGGATGCCCAGGCTGTGCAGACGCCAGCGAAGCCAGTCGGGTGACGGGCCGATCGTGACATCGACTACCGCCGCGGCTGCGTAGTGCCCGCAGCGCTCGGGATCTCGATTATCGATCGTGACGAGGCGATCGATCGGTTCGTCTGTTGACCTTGCCGGCGCGTCGGCGCTGGGAACACGCACGGACAGACCGAACACTGCGGCCAGGTCCCGCGCGACGCCGACGTGTCCGAGCGCGTCAGGCCGATTCGGTGTGACGCCGATCTCGAAGATCGTGTCTGCCGCCGCGGGGAACGCTTCGGTGAAGAGACGGCCTGGCTGAGCGGAGTCTGGCGGGAGCACGATGATGCCTTCCGACGCCTCGCTCAGGCCGAGTTCGAGCTCGCTACACAGCATGCCTTCGCTGACGACGCCCGCTATCTTGCGCGGCTCTAGGGTCATCCCCACCGCCGGCAACGTAGTGCCGAGCGTCGCTAGGACGACGAGCCCGCCGGCGTCCGGGACGTTGCTTGCGCCGCAGACAACGGTCTGCTGCTTGTCGCCGATGTCGACGGTGACTAGTCGGAGGCCCGACTTGGTCGGGTGCTGCGCGATTGTCGCAACACGTGCGACGAAGACGCCTTCGGTGGGCGCACCGAATCGCTCGACGGCTTCGACCTCCAGCCCGCCTCGGGTAAGCCGATCGGCGACGGTTGTCGCCGAAGCATCCAGGTCAACAACAAGCTCTCGAAGCCAGGCGAGTGAAACGCGCATAACGGCGAGGTTCTAATCCCGCGCCCAGGCGGTTGCAATTGATGACGCGGCAGTTGCGCGTGTGAGTGTGGCGGTGGTGTGCTGCGAGCGTCAGAAACCCAGTATGCGCCGGCTACTCAGGGCAGTCCCCGCCCGTCGCCGGAACGGTGGGTACGCCCACGGCTAGGGTCTTTAGGAAGCAACGGTACTGCGCCTTAGGTGGCGCGGTCTGGAATACGACCTCATGGCCGTCCTCGATGGGGCCCTCGGCGTGTTGTACGACAACTGCGGTGAACTTGTCGCCGGCCGGGTTTTCGTAGTTGCCGCGCGCTGGCAGATCGATGCCGGCTCGTCCCGCAGCTATCCGTCCATTCTCGAGCCCTTTCTTCAAAAGAACGGCCTGAACCGGCTCGACGGTCTGCTTTTGACGCACGCCGACGCGGATCACACCGGAGCGGGGCCCTTGCTGGTGCGCGACTATTCGCCGTCTCT